>CAJUIM010000027.1 GCA_910586275.1 uncultured Lachnospiraceae bacterium
TCGCGCACGGGCGTCCGCCTCCCAACATTACATTCAGGCTGAACTGTTACAATTTATTTAAAAATACACTAGAGCAATACACTAGAGCGTGTTTGAAAATTGCTTTCTGGCAGATATGCATCACAATTTGGGGATGATTTGTGCCAAAGGAAGGGCTCATAGCGGGCTATGTAACCTGAATTTGGCGCAAATATCACGCAAAGCAGTGAAACGACACGTCGTAGTGCAGATGCCAGAAATGAATTTTCAAACACGCTCTGATATTCCCTCCGGAATTTTAATTTCCGGCCGGATGGAGTACCGGATCCAAAATCATGCAAAGTCAGTTGCCATACTGGGACACATTTGTGCTGTCCACCTTCTCAAAAGGAACCCAAACGTATTTCCCATCCTCACTGACACCCTCCAACGAATCGAGGGATTCTCCCCGGGCAAACCGAATCGCCGCTTTTACCGCCGCTTCTCCTTGGCCGACTCCTGACTGACAGACAGTAAACGCCATCTCTCCGCTTTTGATTGCAGCACACCCGTCGGCCGTGGCATCCACGCCCAGCACCGGCAAAGTACTCAGGTCAATATTTTCCGCTTTGCACACTTCAATTACGCCAAGTGCCATAGAATCATTTTCACAGATCACACAGTCCACCGGCGACCCCGTCTTCAAGAATATTTCAAATAAATTCTTTGACAATCCCTGATCCCAGTCGGCATAATCCTCAAATACATAACTGATTTTTTTTCCGCTGCTTTCCAGCGTCTGCTTTACGCCTTTCGTTCTCCCGTTTGTGGCCGAATGGCCTTTTTCTCCCTTTATCAGCACTACATTAATCTCCTGACGGTCTGCCAGTTTTCCCAGCACATATTCCGCCTGAAACTGCCCTGCCACATATTCGTCAGATCCGGCATAGATATATTTCCCTGCTTTTAACTGCTTTTCGTCCGGACAGCTATTGATAAAAATGATCGGTATGTCTCCCGCACTTGCCTTCAGTTCCACAACTGTCTCTGCGGATATGGGACTGCAGAGAATCACGTCATAGCCTTCCGCTCCGGCAGATTTCAGATAATTCACCTGCTGTTCCATCGAGCCGTCCGCATCCTTAAACTCTAACTGCACGCCTTCCGCTTGAGCGGTATCCTTAGCCGCCGCCACAAGCGTCTCACGGAAACTGTCCATTTGGTTTATGACAAGAAGAATTTTTATATCTTTATTTGAAGCAGCACCGCTGTCGCTCCCGCATCCGGTAAGCGCCAGCACGCCAAGCATCACCACGCTCAACAATATCCCCAGCTTTTCTCTCATACTCCATCCTCCCTGTCCACCTTGAACATATTCACCTGATTTGCCAATTCTACTGCGGACTCCGTCACCTCTTTTGCTCCCTCCGCAACCGTCTCACTGTTTCCGGTGATGTTATGTGCCTGTTCTACCATTGTAGTCGATGTTGCCAAAATCTCCTCGGAACTTGCCGCCTGTTGCTCCGAAATTGCCGCCACACTGATTGCAACATTGTCTACCTCCGTCACCTTTTCAATCATCTGCTGTACCAGATGATTCACCTCGGCAATATTATTGAAGATAACATCAAATGTCTGCAATGCGCCATTCACCAACTCGCTGCTGTTCTGGATATTATTGACACTGTCATCCGCCTGGCAGACCGCATCCTTTACAAGAACATTGATTTCCGAAATCAGGCTTTCGATATTATGTACGGAACTTGAACTGGTCTGCGCAAGTTTTCCGATCTCTGTTGCAACTACCGCAAAGCCCCTTCCTGCATCCCCGGCTCTGGCCGCCTCAATCGAAGCATTTAACGACAGCAAGTTTGTCTCATCCGCAATATCGCTGATTACACCCGTTATATTGGTGATTTCCTCGGATGCTTTCCCCACCTTGCCGATGGCTTGCTGCAGCTTTATCATAGATTCATTGATGCTTTGCATTGCAGCATCCACATTCTGCATGTCTGCTTTGCCGTGCCGGGAAACCTCTACCGTGGCTTTCATTTTGCCATCTACCTGCTCACCGTCGTCTCTTGTACTCGCCACTACGGAAGCAAGCGTAGTGGCATTTTCCGCAATCTCATTCACCGACAGGGAAAGCTGCTCTACTGTGTTGTTCAGTTCCTGCATAGACTCGCTCTGCAGTCTGGAAGCATTATACATTTCACCGGAAACATCGTTGCTGCTGTCGGCCTGAATATGCAGTTTATCAGACACACCATGGATTGACAGAATCATACTGCGCATAGACTGGATAAACCGCTCCACGCTGCGGCTCATAACACCGATTTCATCGTTGCTTTTTGTTGTCACACGAACCGTAAAATTACCATCGGTCATGGCAGTAATAATCCTTGTCAGTTCCTTGACCGGCTTAATCACTACATGAACAACGCGCTCAATCAAAATGGCCAGCAGCAGCAGCGATACCAAGCCGATCAGTGCCATAAGGATTCTGACGCCGTCAATATCCGCATAAATCGTTGCCGTGGGAATATAGGAAACCAGAATCCAGTCCGTTCCTTCGATTTCCGTAAATGCAGTCATCCTATTGTCTATTTCCGTCATCTGATAATCATGCTGATTCAGTTTTTCGTCCACATCCTGCATAAATGCATCCCCGGCATCGGCAAGCTTTGTGGAAATCAGGCTATTATCCCTATGAGCAAGAATCGTGCCGTCTTTGGAATTGACCAGAAATGCCTGCGCATCCTCCATCTCAATAAAACTGTTGACGATAATGCTGATACGCTGCAGAGACAAATCTGCCGAGATGACCCTCAGAACATCGGAACCATCATTCAAAATGCCGGAGGCACTGACAAGCGCTTCGCCATTCTCATCCATATATGCATCTGTAAAGGCCATATTAAGTCTTGTGATACCGTCCTGATACCACACGGATTCTAAAAGCCTGCTCTCTGCCTTACCCGATTCTGCCGCTTTCATAAGTTTTCCGTTTTCGTCTGCCACATACAGCCCTTCCGGATAATTATCATTAAACCGATAGTAACTATCCAATATGCGCTGCAGACCCGCCTCATCCGGCTTAGTTCCTTCAATCGCCTGCTTTACGGTCTGAAAAGCAGATAAATTCTCGTCCAGCCAAGACTCAATCTCATTCGCCTGATTTGCTATGGACGAACTTAACAGATTCCGGGAATATTCCGTAATAATATTCTTAGAAATCAAATAAGAGGTTGCGGCAATAACCAATACCATGACTGCAACTACCGGCAGTATCGTCCCTAACAGCTTCGCTTTAATAGGAAGCATCTTCTCTTGTCCCTTTTTTCCCATTCGCCATTTTTCCTCATCTGACAGGCATGCAGGCCTGACCTAGGCACTGCTTGCTCATCCTTGTTGATCGGATATGAAAAAATGCAATATTACATCTGTTTCTTATCCATTGGTTAATAAGTTCCTTTCGCAATCATGGCCTTGATATCAGAATGGCTTTTCCCCCAAACCATGCCAGCGTTTTACATTTATCTCATATGAAATCCTATGTATTTTCATTATACTCCCCTATCCCTAAACACACAACAGTAAAAAAGTATCGTCAAAAGCCGCAGCAGGCCATACAAAAACCCTGTTGCCTTTACCCTTCATAAGAGTTGCCGGCACTATTATAGGTTCTGATATCTTTCTGCTATAATCCATCCTTCAGTCTCCCTTCCCTGCTGCAATCATTGTATTTGCGTGCATCACATTTTCTGTTATAAATCGTGCATTTTCCATTGTTCTTTTTCATTCCAATACAAAGAGAATTTCAAAAGGCACATAAAAGTCCTTCCCCTTTGCAAAAAAACATGAGCCAATACCATGTATCAACTCATATTTTTACTCGAACCTTGTATGCAGGCACAAAACCATATACCTCCCACTACGGTATCCGCCTATGCATTTGTACATAAAATATCTTCTGCTTGTGCAAATTCCTTTTCGGTATAGCCAAAAGAGACAATTTGCTCTTTTGTGGCACCGGCCCGAATCATCCTTTCAACAGCGTTAAGCCGCTCTTTTTCTATGCCTTTTTCTATGCCTTTTTCTATGCCTTTTTCTATGCCTTTTTCTATGCCCTTTTTAATGCCTTCCTCGAAACTTACTTCCTTAATGGCTTCCGACCAATTACACATAGTCTGCATCCTCCCTTCCAGTTCGGTTGTCATTATCATCCCATATCGCTCGGTAAGTATACGTTTCTTTTCCTCCACGCTTGACTTGGAAAGCAGCTTTTCCAGCATGGAAATCAGTACGTTTTGGGAATCCTTTACGATTTCCCCATTTCTTATGCTGATGATAATGCCCCGCATCAGATCCATGTCATACGCATTTTCCTTATTTCCAAAAACGGTATACCTGTTAAGTCTAATCTCTTCAATGGAATCACCGTCCTCGCTGTTATCCAAACATAGCCATATGCTGCGGACCTTCTTTAAGTTATCGTAATCGCTGTGGTAAAATTCGGTCTGCTTCTGCGCGGAAATCATTCTGGCAAGATAGAAAATAATCCTGTTTTCCAGATGATACCCTAATTTACCGGGATCCCATGATCGCTGTGCCTCCAAATTAATCAGAAATTTCATTTCCGATTCTTTATGATATGCCGTAAAACGGATGTCAAAGAAAATTTTTCCTTCTCCCGGAACATTGTCTTCCGTATTGGATACGTTTACGCGTCCTATGTTGGAAAGCCCTGCATCCAGTGGCCTCGTCCCGATTTCAATATCCTCTCCGATACTGGTCAGGATATCCCCAATGGGCATATCCTTAAATTCCTGAACTGCATATTTTAAAATCCGCGCCAGTATTTGTTTGTCTGCAAGCAGGAATTTTATATTCGTATCATAGGAACCGGCATCATTTGCTGCTTCAACTGCCTGTGCCAAATTAGTATCTGTCATCCGATCGTCCTTTCCTTGCAGTTACTGCAGCAACAAAGGGTTCAATACTGCCTTCTGCATCTATGGTTTTTAACTGGTTACGTCAAATTTATAACCCATGCCCCATATTGTCTTAATCATGTCTCCCTTTTCCCCCATTTTGCTGCGCAGTTTTTTCACATGAGTGTCAATGGTCCTGGCATCTCCGAAATAATCATAATTCCACACATTATTCAATATTTTTTCTCTCGATAGGGCAATCCCTCTGTTTTCCATAAAATAGGACAGCAGTTCAAATTCCTTATAGCTTAAATCCACTTGTTTCCCCTCTATGAGAACCATATGCGCCGATTTGTTCAGCTGAATGCCTCCCGCCTCTATCACCTCATCGCTGCTTACCTGATTAGTCCTGCGCAAAATGGCCTCTACCCGAGCCACTAAGATTTTAGGGCTGAAAGGCTTGGAAATATACTCATCCACCCCCAGCTGAAATCCCTGCAGTTCATCCCTTTCATCGCCTTTAGCCGTCAGCATGATAATCGGCACTTTGGAATGGCTTCTGATTTCCCGGCAGACTTCCCACCCGTCTATCTTAGGCATCATCACATCTAAAATAATCAACGCAATATCCTTCTGTTCATAAAAGATATCCAGAGCCGCACTCCCGTCTTCCGCCTCTACCACTTCATAGCTGCCCTTTACAAGGAAATCCCTTACCAGTTTCCGCATCCTGCTTTCATCATCCACCACTAAAATTTTCAGCCTTTCCATAAATCCCCTGCTCCTTCTCCTTCTTTCCCCTCTCCGCCCAACGGCCTGCCTATTCTTTTCCAGTATATCCGGAAATTATGTTAAAATTGTGAAAATCCTGTTTATTTTTCTGCGGTTTCCTGCCTTTCCTGCTCCCTGATCCGATTCTCCCTCTCCGTCAGTTCCTGTTCCCAAGCCGCATATTTATTTATCAGTGCCCTCTCATAATTCAGAATGTTAGGCTGAGTACTGGTCAGTGCAATCGCAAACATGGCCCCTACGGCTATAGCCAATATAAAATTCAATATCAAGGATGTAATAAACCGGCTTTTAAAATCATATTTCTTTTTTTCCGGAAGGCGCGGCGCCGGGATGCGTATCTCATCCCCTACGCGGTGTGCAAAAACAGTATATAGCCCCACCGGCGGAATCTCCTCTTCTAAATCCCCGAACTCTGACAGTTTCCTCTGCAGCGAACGCAGATACTCCCACCCTATGGGAGTCTGGAAAATACGATTTTCTATTGCTTTGCGGTAAACCAACATTATATTCTCCGCTTTTCCATAATCCATATGCTGTTCCAAATATTCTATTTTTTTCATCTCCTGCCTGGCAATCTCCGCATCTTCCGCCGTCCCGAAGCAATACCCCCTCACTATGTTCTTATTCTCTCCCATCCTTACCCACATCCTTCCGCCTCTGTATATTCTTATATTTATTATAAGTTATTTTCCGAATTAATACAACCGAGTGATCTGATCTCACTTATTTAAGCTTCCATTTCCGCAATCATACCTTTCATTCCTATTTCCGAAAACAGAAAAGAAACATAAGGCGTACAAATAAAAACAGAATTCCTGATGCGGGCTGCGGCTTAAGTGAATGACATTGCGGAAAAACCGCCGCAGGATTATCATCTCCCGCAGCGGTTATCTTTTTGCTCTTATCTACGGCCGGCTTCCCGACATCAGCCGCTCATAAATAAGTTCCTTGCTTGATCTTTTCCCCTGATTCCGATAAAAATCAGCCGTATAGTCCATTCCTTTCCCTGTCTCCAAAAAGCCTTTTATTTTATCCACCGCCTCTTCCGGCTTTTTTGCCACTTGCGCCGAACTTACCTTATGCAGGAAATCCACATCCCGGTATCCGTTCATACCGCACCGAAATTCCTCAAAATCCGGTATGAAAGAAACAACGGGAGTGCCCATAAAAAGAAAATCAAATAGATAAGACGAAAAATCCGTGACAAACAGACTATATTCCTCTTCCTGCACTTCCTGGATCAACCGTATATCCCTGCCCCCTGTTTCCAGCAGGCCTCCATATTCCGCAAAGATGGGATGCAGTTTTATATCCATCCCATAACCATATTCCTCTAACAGTTCCTGCAGTTCTCCGGAACATACAAACGCCTGCATACCCCGGAAGAAATTGGAAGCAAGATATTTTTCCGTCAGCAAGTCCCATTTATTGTTCCTATTTTCCCCTACGAGATAAGAACGCCAAGAAGGGGCGTATAATATCCTCTTCTCTCCCCGAGACTTTCCCGGCAGTTCATCAAACCGGGGCATCATGACTTTCCAAAGATCCGTTTCCTTATAACCGTTTTTCATCAGCAGTTCCGTTTCGTGCCTGACAGACACGACAATCTTATCCGCAATGATTTTTTCCGGTGAATATTTCCACGGCATATTTATGTGCAGCACCCCATGCTGCAGATAAATTGTCTCAAAACGGAATCGGTTCGCATACAGTTCATATTCCCACGGTTCAAACGGGAATATATTATTATTTTCAATATAGGCAGTTATGATTTTCTCGGCTTTTACCATTAAACGTTTATGCTTACTGCTTCCGAATGCCACTTTTCTTCCATAGTCAAAAATATATTGCTCCTGTCTTTCATCTGACACCACATAATAGCGCGTTATGCCATCCCGTTTCTGACTGTCATGCAGAAATTGCCGCAGTCCATTGTCCATGGCTACCCCCTTGCAGTCGTAATATAGCCATACTCTGTCCGTTTCTTTCTTTTTGGCCCCCAAAAAGAAATTCCAGACATTGTCCTGATGGACAGTGATTTCCACACTGCCTGTTTTATAGGAATAGTTATTGCAGAATGGCGTCAATGGCATAAAATAATAATGCACAGGGAACTTTTGTCCCCCTATTACCGCATAAAATTCCGCTTTCCCCACCTCTTTTGCACTGCATATATATTCCATCCTCCAAAACCTTTGGGTCGGCTCATGGGAAAGGTAATAGTTGCATGTGCTTGGTGAGAGCAGCAGTTCCCGCTCCCGCTGTCCGTTTTCAATGGCATAAAACTGCGGAGCCTTTTCATAAAACTGAAAGAAAGCGCTTTTTAAAAACCCCAATATTTTTATTGCCGTCCCCTCTGCCTTCACCTTTACGATAACTATTTCCAACGATTTTTCCTGCAGCGCCAAATGCCCTTCGCTATAAAGCGCAATCTCTCCCCTCCCTATAAAAGGCACAATATTTCCCTTCCCTTTCAGCCGAAGCAGAAAGAACTTTTCGAAAAAATCAATGGACGGGTGATCCAAAATAACGGAGTTATAGCATTTCTGCAGCAGGCTCCTTACACGGCACATGCTCTTCTCATATTGCTCCTCAGGATAATGGTACGGGAAAAAAATGTTGCTCTGCATCTTCCAATAAATATCATTTACGAAAAGTCCCTGAAATGCCAGCGGAACATTCTCATAAGGCGCAAACAACCCTTCAAAAAAAGCCAGTGACTGCTCGAAAATATAGCAGGCTCCGGCCAATCTTCCCGATGAACTTTCCGCACTCCTATAATATATGTATCCGGCCGTACGGCAAAACCCCATTTTTAGTTTTGCTTTCAGAATCTCACAGCAGTAACTCTGGTCTTCCGAATAAGTCTGCCCCTCATCGAACAGCACGTTTTCGGAAAATTTATTTTTCACCACAATATTCATTGTGGTCTGCCCGATAAACGCATTTTTTCTCAAATCATAAATTCCGCTTTTCTTTAAATATTCATATCTGAAATGAGGTTTCAGTTTCTTTCCATGATAGTATGTCTCGATGGGATAGGTGATTAAATCTACTTTGTTCTGCACAGAATCAAAAAACTTCACGCAATCTTCCACCGTATTGGGCGTCAGCCCATCGTCTGCATCCAAAAAGAATATATATTTTCCGGAAGCGTGTGACAGTCCCAGATTTCTGGCAGCAGAAACACCTTTATTTTCCTGATGGAGAAAAATAATATTGGCAAAATCCTCCGCATATTTCCGGCATATGGCGGCCGATGCATCCGAAGAGCCGTCATCCGCCAGAATCACCTCCATCCTTTCAAAGGGATAAGTCTGTGCCGCCAAGGAATCCAGACAACTTTTGATATATCTTTCCGCATTGTAAACCGGAATGATGACAGATACCATGACATGATATTTTCTTAATTGTAATTTCACCATTATGCATGCCTACATTTCTTCATTCCATATCTTTTGGTAAGGAATTGGCCTTAACCGGATGAAATCTTTTCTCACTTCATAATTTAACTCACATAAAAGCTTCTGTATTTCATCATAATTTGCCTCATCGGCAATGACAACATAATATTGTGACTGGGCACCTTCCAGTATTCTGTAATCTTCCACTTGCATTGTGCCTATTTTTTTATTCTGATAATCGAAATGAACATATTTGCATGGATTGACATTTCCCAGTTTCAGATTAAAGAATGCATTTCTTGCTTCCGCACCATTTCCCCAGATTACAGCTTTCCTGTTTCCCAATACCTTATACAGCATATTTTTACGGTTATTTTTAAAATTCCTGACCATTGCCCACACTATTTCCGTAAACAAATGATAGGCAGTCTGCGCCTTTAAATGAAATACATAATCCGTTACGTCATTTAAGGACCTGACGGCTTTATTAATATCCGCCATTGCGAATTTATCGGGATAGTCTTTCACCAGTCTCTGAATCGTCTTGTTGATCATTGATATTTGCCCAAGCACTTCCTCACAATGGGGATTATTCTTTCTGAAAAAATTCAGTTCAGGACCGGTAATTAAAATAATCTTCGTATGTTCTGATGTATAATTCCCTATCCATACTACATTCTCATAAAATCTTTCCGGTTCAATAAAATGACCTTCTGAAAAATTTTCTTCCAGCCAGAGACGCTGTTCTTTATAATCGGCTGAGACTGATCCGTTGATGTTAAGAATGCTTGTGTCGCCAAATTTCCGTTCTGGGCTTAATATGACCCTGAGATTCCGGTTGTCCTTTTTTTCATATATTTTAAACACCATATCATCATGAAAGGAAAGGATAATATAATCATAATCTTCCGCAAACAGCCGCGTATTAAATGCCAGACTTCCCGTATAGTTATAAAAATGATAGGAACAATATTCCTTTTCACTGTCACTCATCTCAAAACATGACCGGATATATTCCGTTCCGACATTTACGCCTCTTTCCTTTCCCTTGAACACATTGCACTCATAATGAAACTGCTGATTGGGCATTGAAAAATATGCCATGGTATGATATAAGTCACATGCGCCAAGCCCGAATATCCTCAGCCTGCTTTCCTCCCCCAAAATATTTTCTATCGTCTCCATATGCCCGTCAGCAGTTCCTTTCCCGGATTCTGCCAAGGTTATCCAATCCGGAATCTCTTTCTCCGCAAAGTCACTGTTGGCTGTTTCACCTACAATATCAAGTTCCGGCCTGCCTAACAAACTGTACAGATACTGTTCAATCCCCATATTCATAATCCTGCATGAAAACACAAAATGGATAAGCCTTTTTCCCTGCAGAGAATAAAATCCAACAATTCCGTAATCACCAAAATTGTCTGTCACACGGACAGCCTTTGTATCTACCGAATCATTATTCAGCAATTCTCTTAGCTGCTCAGTATTCATACGGTTTTTCGTAAAATTTAATTGGTTAGTTCTTTCTGTCAATTCGGCTATTCTGTCAAACAGCATATCCTCATAATCAATAAGTTCCATTCTTATATTGCTTTCATGTAAGAATTGCTCGTTTGAGGAAGACATTTTTTTGGATAATGCTTTTTTCTCCAATTGCTTGTACTGATGATATCTGCTTAAATGAACATCCTTTTTTCCTGCCAAAAACTCATTCTCTAAGATTTTATCACAGCAATCCGCATTCATAACACTGATGGCCGGATTATAATACTCCGCTTCATGCAGATTGGAAATATTGTCATCTATAAATAAGGCATTGTCTGCACGCAGATTCATGTCCGTAAGAGCATTTTTTATCATCTGTCCCTTCGGCTGAAATGCAATATTGGGAAAACAAAATAAATCCCATATGCCCAATGCAGTCAATTTCCCTTTCGCTTCCTCAAAATCATTTTTTGAGCAGATAGAACTGATGATGCCTCTGGCATTCAGAGCCTTTATTATTTCCACTCTCTGTTCCTGAACCTTCACCTCTTCTGCCTCTGCCAAAGTTCCGCTCCATAAAGTCTCATCCAAATCCCAAAAGACCACTTTGATTTTATTTTTTATCTGATTCATGCATCATCCTCCATGCGCCATTTATCCGGATATCCGTCAAAGATCAGAAGAATTGCATGTACGCAAATATTCATACAGATTCTCCCTGCAATTCTTCAGCGGAAAATAGAAATTTTCCATCCTTTCACGGTAAACCGGATCTGCCTGAAAGCCATGATCCGCAATCCGTTTCATCTCTTTTACCGCATCTTGATATTCATCCACAAGTTTCCCGAATGCTTGTTCAAAAGGCAATTCCAGTTTTCTGTATGAATGCATGCCCGATAAAAACTCCTCCATATCCGGCATAAAATATATGACCGGCCGGTTTAAATAAGCAAAATCAAAGACATAAGATGAAATATCCGTTATAAATATTTTATAGTCGGCAACATTGATATTTTCATCCTTAAACCTTATACGTTCCGACGGAATATCGAAAATTTCAATGGCGCTCCTCATATTCTGATGCAGCTTAACATCTAAATACAGATCATGCAGCTGCAGAAATTCCTTCAGTTCCCCGCATCTTAAAAAATCAATGAATTTTCTATAATAATTGGATTCATATATCAGCATACGATTATCCGAACGGATATTTCCTGTCTCAATATGTGTCAGATACTCTCTCCAAGACGGGGCAAATAAAATTCTGTTTTTGGCTTTCGCATGCCGGTCAATCATATCATATCTGGCCATACCGCATGTAATTAACTCTTCCGGCTTATAATGATATTTATCACGGAAACATTCATATTCAAAAGGAGAAGAAACTACAATTTTATCCGTTTTGCAGCGTTCTGCCGACTGCATATACCGTAAGTCGGCATGGCATACTCCATGCTGTAAGTAAATGATCTGCGGTTGTTCCAAATCTAAAAAATAAGATAATTCTGTCTCGCTGCCGAAGGGGCAGCGGGGCCGGAAATCAATAAAGGAACATAATACATATTCCGCACACAAATAAAGGATCTTGTGATTGTTCGAGCCATACGCAATCAGACAGCTCTGCTGTTCCTCCGTAAATAATTCTTTTACCGCTTTATGGTTTCCGTCGCATATATAGTACCGCTTTACACCATCCTTCTTATTCCAGTCATGCTGAAATTGGTAATACGCATTATCGGCTTTTATTCCCGCCGAATCGCAATACAGCCATACTTTCTCATTTTTCCGCTTCTCACTTGCCAGATTTCTTATTTTATCGACTTCATATATATTTTTTTTTCCGTTTATTGTCCGATCATATGTATTCCCTGTTTCCTTCCATTCAGCAACCAATATCTTATCCCGCCTTGTCTGAAATTCATAACCGGATTTTACAAATTGGGGCAAACCCGCTCCCACGGACGGCATAAAGTACATAAATGCGTTTACTTCGACCCCTTCGATATTCACTGAAAACGAAAGATCTTTTATGCGATCTATTTGTTCCTCAAACCGGAATCCAAAGAATCTATTTGTCTTAGCTTTTGTTTTATAGCAGCTATTTATTGATTCATAATGCTCCATCAATTGCCGTTCTTCTTCATTTATAACAGCATATATGGCAGGTTCCGATTCTATATAATTAAAAACAGGAGATTTGACAAATCCCATCAGACATAAGCAGTTTTTCCTTATGTCCAGTTTGCTGACTACAATTTCCACCCCTTCTTTTTTATAGATGCAAGTACTCTTCATCCAAATGGAGATTTCCTTTTCTTCCAATATAACTGCCGCATATGCATTGTCTTTTTGGGATAACCAGAAATGCTTATGGAAGCTGTCCATTTCCGGGTGGTTATATATAATATCTGCATCAATATATTTTATTACATTATATATTCTTTGCAATGCCTTCTTATATTGATTCCCGGAGTAATGATAAGGAAATAATTTGTCGGCAGATAATTCCCACATGAAATCAGTGATAATCTGACTTTGAATATATGGGGGAACATCGTTTCCATATGGCTCCATTAGCTTTTCGACTAAGTCCATACGTTTCTCAAACATATAGTAACTATAATTTTTATCACTTGTGGCCGAACCCATATGTTTGTTATATATATATTGGCCGACTTCACAATAACCTATTTTCATTTTTTCAGACAGAATAGTGCAAATGTATTTTTGATCCTCATGAAATGCCAAATGGGTATCAAACAAAACATCTTTATTATTTTTCACTACGATATTCATTGTAGTCTGCACACAATATGGCACATCCCTTAAATCATATATTCCTGTTTTGGTCAGATATTTATAGCGAAAATGCAGCTTTTGCTTTTTGCCGTTTAAGTACGGAATTATTTTATATGTGACTAAATCCACTTCATCATATACCGTATCAAAAAAATCTGCCGCCGATGCAATGGTTTCCGGAGTCAAAGTATCATCTCCGTCCAGAAAAGCAATATACTTGCCCTTTGCCTCCTGAATCCCCCTGTTCCTTGCTGCCGACACCCCCTGATTTTCCGTACATATAACGGTAAAAAACGGATATATTTCCGCATATTCCTTACAAATATCCAAGCTGCGGTCCGTAGAACCGTCATTCATTAATATGACTTCCATTTCACTGCCGCCTATCGTCTGGCCAACTAAGGAATCCAGACACTCCGCCAGATACTTCTCCGCATTATAAATAGGGACGATTACCGACACCCTGTATTCAAAGCCCTGCATAATTACCGCACCCCGCTCCCTGCCTTATATTTTATCCACCCCATCAGGGAAGCCAGCAAAGTTTTCAGCCCAAGCCTGCCGTCCCGATATAAATCCACTGCATTCTGTGCCAAATCAAGTCCTTCTATGCCCAGCAGTTCCCTGCAGTCAATCCTATCCCGTTCCCGTCTGTCCGCTCTTTCCTGATAAAAAATGAATTCTTCCCAAGTACAGTCCTTCATATAACGATACTGTTCCTGATTAATCCGCACTGCCTCCAAAATAAACGGCAGTAATTTTTCGTCTGCCGCCACTGCCTCTATATATTGCCGGAGGATAAGAAAATATCCTTGGTTATGCCGCCTGATTGCCTCCTGCCACAATTGCGAAAGGCATCCTTCCGCAAATCCTATGTTCACATCCGGAAAATGCCTGTATTTTGATGCCAATTCCACGGATATATCCGCAATTTCCCCTTCGTCAAAGTCTCCCGCTTCCACAGCCGGCTTATAAATAAAAGAGTCCGCAAATGCCAGTTCCGCCCCGCAATCCTCCATATACTTTAAGGCAGTCAATGCGTAACAGCCCCTTTCCCGGGTACCGGACATTTTCAGAATATCCTCTCTGCGAAACAGCTTCCCATATGGGGATATGAGGAAAAAAGCATTTTCTTCCTCCCAAAAATCGTCTTCCCCTTTCACCATATATTTCGCCGCCGGCAGGCTGTTCCCTTTTTCCCCATAATCCGCCAATTCTTTTAGCACATCCGGCGCCAGCACAAAACAGGAACGGCAGAAGAGAACCCATTCCGCTTCCGTTTTCTGCAGATACTCTGCTATTTCATCCGTATGAAGCACTGTCACATCTTGATCCGCATACTCTGCCGCTGTCTTATCCTCTGCCCATATGGCCCACTCCTTATTTTCATATACCTGTCTCCTGATGCTGCTTATGCATCTGACCAAGTATTTCCTGTCTTCTCTGCCGGTCTTTATAATTACGCTGACTAACCCTGACATCCTGCCGCCCCTCCTTTTTCCGTTCCCCATCCCCGAAATGCCGTCCCTGTCTTTTTCCTGTTTTCCCAATATATATGCTCCGGAAACAGAGCCTACACTTTCCAATCCAACACTATTTTATAATCAGCGGTCTTGGATTCGTTAAATGCCCTATGGATATCATTTACGCCGTTTACGTTCACAATATCCGATATCAGGCTTTTCATCCTCATTCTCATGATTTCATCCCCGTCCAAGATTTCTGCCGCCTCCATAAAATCCTTTCTGCCAGACCGGCTCCTCCCTAACAAAGTCAGCCCCTTTTCCAGAACCATCCTTGTATTTACCGGAACCGGATCCTCACTTACCCCTAACAGCATCAATATGCCTTCCGGCAGAATATGGGCAATCATCTGGCGGATGGCCGCTCCTGAGGATACACCGCCGACACACTCAAAGCAATCGTCGAATTCCATATCCTCCGGCAGTTCATTTTCCGGAAACGTCTGATTTACGAAAGAAAACATGTCCAGCTTTGCCTTGCTTCTTCCTATAACGGTAATTTCGGCCAAAGGAATGCGGTATTTCAATATACAGCACACCATATATCCAATTGCGCCGCTTCCCCAGACTCCTATCTTCCTTCTGCCGTCTCCATGAATTCCTGCTTTCTTTATATAAGATTCCACGGCATGGACCGCCACGCTTACGGACTCGGCAAAAGCCGCAATCTCATAATCCATCTTCTCATACTTCACGACCTGCGACTGCGGAATGCTTACCAGTTCCTGCATAAACCCGTCTGCCCTGCTGGAACGGAATAAGGAATCCCTTCTGTAATTTTCCTCATACCTGAGACTCTTTCCCGGTATATTCGGAAGCAGAATCACCCTGTCCCCGACCCGGAATTTCCCGCTTCCGTCATAAACCACGCTTCCGCATGCCTCATGAAGCAGCGCCATCGGAAGCCTTTCCTTCAATATATCCGCATTCCGCATCCCGAAATAATATCTGATATCCGCTTTACAGATGGACAGCATCCGTGGCCTCACAATCAGATTTTCCGAGATGCAGTCTACGTTTTCATAGAACGTTTCTATCGTAAGCGGCGCGGTCAGCCGGTATAATGCATTAATCATTTCATAAATCTCCCACCATAAGCTGTGCCATTTTTAAGTCAAAAGGATAAGTGATTTTGAAATTCGTCACGTCCCCTCTGACCAGTTTTACTTTATAATCCCTCAGATAAAATAACTTACATGCATCCGTCACAATCTCCAGCTCTTCCTCCGTCATTGTCTCATAGACTTCTTCAAACAGCCCGATCCGAAAAGACTGCGGAGTCTGTCCCTGATACATTTCCTTCCTGACCGGAATATCCGTTATAAAATCCTGATTCCCGGATCTGACGATTGTATCCGTAGCCTCTGCTACCGTATCGCAGACACCGTACTTTTGGGCAGCCTGCACATTATCATGAATCATCCGCAGGCTTAGGAACGGACGGACGGCATCATGGGTCACCAATATGGCATCGTCCTCCGCATGATACCTTTCCCTCGCGGCCGCGGCAATGTTCCTGATGGTCCCATTCCGGTTTTCCCCTCCCGGTATGATACATATTTTATCGACATCCGGAAAATATCTGCCTGCCAGATCCTTCATTAAATGCATCCAATCCGGATGCGTGCCTACAATTATATAATCGATGTCCGGACTGACCATAAACTTTTCTATTGTATGGATAATAATAGGTTTCCCCTTTAATTCAATAAACTGTTTCGGCCGGATATTCTGCCCCATCCGCGCCCCTACCCCGCCTGCCACAATCCCTGCTATGACCATGTATACCACCTTTTCTTATGTAAATACGGAAATAAAATTTTCGGCATGAAAATCATCTGTTTTTCAGTTGTTTCTGCTTTCTTCCAAATTCTTTCCTTATTTTTCTATTTATTGCATTGCTGACAATCTACGTTTTAAACGTATATAGTATATACGTTTAAAACGTAGATTGTCAAGGACTAAATATATCCTTCCACGGAAATCAATTTTCGGTTTTATGCCTAGGCGGCATTCTTCGATGGTCTGAAAAATTTATGGTTCCGTATGCGCACCGGATCCTTTGCGGACTGTGTCGGCTAACCTCCTTCCTTTGGGTGTCCGTGTGCATAAACAAGACCGGCAGCTTTAAAAACTGCCGGTCATCCCAAAACAATTCCCATAAATGCTACAGCACCTGAAGCATCTCCTCCAGCCGGTCATAAACCTGCTGTTCCGTCTCCTCTCCCTGCAGAAAGGAAGATTTCATCCCGCAATCCCTCACCTTATCAATCCATGCCAAAGCCCGTTCCCTGCTGACCGAATGACAGAGCATGCCATAATATATATAAGCCAGTTCATTGGACACATTGGTATGGAAGACCGTAGGGTCGTCGGAATTAATGCAGACCATTACATTCTCCTCACCGTCAGGGCTGTTCAGACAGTAAATCTGATTGTCCGTAATCTTATCCATCTCCCCGATTGCCACATTGGAGGATGGATTGACCTCCACCACAATCCCATTCCTGCTCAGCTTCTGCCGCAGCAGCCTCTGCAAAGTCTCCGTAATCTGGATATCCTGCCTTGTCACTTCATAGTTTATAGGCTGTTCCATCTGGATCAGGAATTTTCTGCAATGCCTTGCATATGCCAGTTTCTTCCCGTTCCATGTCACTTCCTCGCATCTGCACTCCCTTACTTCCCGGCAGAATCCCGCATCCTCCGCTTCTATGCATTTCCCTCCGCCTTCCCACCTTCTGCTGCCGAACATCCGCAGATACCCTTCCGTCAGAACCTGTACGGAAATGCCCTGGGGCTTGCCGTAAATATCGCCGGCCAGTTCGTACATGCGTTTCTCCAGATACGCCATCAGCGCAGAGTTAAAGTCAACGGCATCCTGACTGAGGATATGATGCGCCCAAACATAATTTTCCAATGCCTCTATCCTAGGCATCACCACAAAAGGATTGGCCTGCTTCCACCGTTCCGGCCGGATGCCCAATGCCGTCCCGTGCCCAATCCTGTCGCCGGCATGAAATTTCAGAAAAGTAACGGCTTCGTCCATGCGCCGCAGCCCCGACAGAATATGCCTGAAATCTTCCCCCGCATGGAACGTAAAGCGCAGGCTCTGACGTTCTTCCCTGCCATAGCCTACCCGCTCCCCCAAACTGTCCCTTGCCCTCTCATAAGCTTCCGTAAAAACCCATACCGGCGTGGAGTTCTCCAAGCTTGCCGCATCTATCCCTACTATATAACGGTCCAGCCCCGGCACCCTGTCCCGCAGCTTCCGCATGCTGTCTATCTGGCTGCAATATTTATCCTCCAAAAGGCCGAACTGCACTTTCGTCCTGTCTTCCCGCCCGTCTATCATGCACTTTTCCGGAAAAAACTCATCCTTTCTCTTCACAAGATGAAAAATCAGCCCTACCCGGGGAAACGGGCTGCAAACCTTATAGGCTCCTTCCCGCATCTCACAGTAATCTTCCCGAATCACTTTCCGGTAGGCCTCCAGAAATGCCCGGACATCCCGGCAGAATTCAGACTCTTTCTCGTCTATTGACATACGGAATTCAATCTTTTTCAAATCCCTGTTCTGAAACTGCTTCCGGATCGCATGCACCCAATAGTCCGTCCGGCTCCCCTCACCCGGCATCCCTCCGGCAATAAATCCGCTTAACTTATTCAGCCTGGAGTTTTTTTCGTAAAATTCCTGCTGAAAATAGTCCAAACCGTGTATGGATTTTTTCTGAACCGTACAGCCGAATACATAATTTTTCACACGCAGATATTGCAGCAGGCATTTTTCTATGTTTATCCCCATAAACTGCCGTGCCTCTCCGACAGCAAATTGCTCCCGGCCTCTTTCCATATACTGCATTCCATAAAACAGGAAAATATTTTCATCCAAGGTATGCAGATCCGGCGGTGTCCCGAAAATCTCCTGTATCACCGACCTGCCCTCCTGCTGCTTCGGAAGCATTTGCAGCAGAATATCCCATTGCCGCTCATAAAAAACAAGAATTTCATGCCTGGCCTCCTCTTCCGGCACGCTTCCCCACCGGCTCCTATACCAGTTCCGCAGCTGCCTTCCGTCTTCAAAACACCGCATCAGCCGGATGAATGTCCCTTCCGCTTTCCACCCTCCTCCGAATTCCGTCCGTTCCCGGCTTTCCGCATAGCAGTTTCTCAGAGCCAAGGAAATCCACACGCGCACAAGCGCAGCCGCCAGAATATAGAACAGAACTTCGCTTTCCCGCCGCGACGGATCCCTCCATTCCGGCTTTATGCCCTCAAAGATCCGGATGGAACGGCTGTCCAAAGGCCGCATGAAATTGTCCCATATTTCAAAAAAAGAAACCGATACGCCTTTATGCAGATGGTTTTCCGCCACCCCTGCCTTCAGCACTGCCGCCAGCTGCTGGTCTGCCACCTCAATCTGTCCGTAATAATGGTCAATGCTCCGAATGCCGTTTTCCGGGTTTTGCGCCAGATAGAGCATTACCACAAAGTCCAGCGGCATATGCATATTCAGGCTATGGAACACGAAAATTTTGTTGGCATCGCCGAACCCGCCCAAAAAATCCCCATCCTCTTTGTTTTCCCAATACTTAAAGACAATCCTGCCGTCCCTCTGGGATATCATGGAACGCATGATTTTCCTCAGTGCGTTCAAGTATAATTCCGATGCGGCTTTGTGCCTGCCCGTCCGCAGGGCATACAGATAACACTTATCCATATAGAGATAGATTTCATCATAGGAATAGACTGCTGCACCGGCCTGAATATGCCGCACCACAGCCTCCCGCAGCCTGCCCTCCGTCTTCCGGCAGTCCCCCTGCCCTGCCGCGATTTCTTCCAGATAGTCCTCAAAAAAGAAGTCCAGCGATGCAAAGGGATAGCAGAGAATTGACAGATAGCGGCTGATTGTATCATTCATCATCTGCTTTCCCTACCTTTCCGGGAACAGTTCCCCAAACTCGTCCTCTGTCATTCCCAGTTCCCCGCCAATCTGTCCGTAAACATTGCCGATAGTCCTGGAATCCGCAATGGTTTCACTGTCTATCAGCAATCTGGCCAGCAATGCCACCGCCTCCGCTTCCGTCCCGGCCTTGGCGGCATCGCTCTCATTGGCCTGCAGGTACCGGAGCCGGCTGTGGAGAAGAAAGGCAAAATCCTGCCAGGAAACCGTTTCTTCTATCTTATCCCAAGACAACTCCTCGGTTCCATCTTTGGATAAACTCTTCTTTACTTCTTCAATCTGTTTCTTCTGAGCCAAATACATAATCCAGAAAACGATTTCGTCATCCCACTCAAGATGCCTGGATCTGAGTTCCTCTTCCATTGCTTTTCTCAATGTATTTTCCGTGATAACATTCCCCCAACTATATACAACATTTTTTTTCCGCACATTTTCCGCTATGCTGTCCAACACATCCACCGCATTATCCTGAGAACCAAAATCTCTGCTTTCTTCTTCGCTTTCCGAATGCTTCTCCGTCAGTTTACCCTTTAACTTGTTTTTCAGTTCCTCTTCCCATTTCTTCAGGTAAGCCTCTGTCCTTTGCTGTGTTTTTCCTACAATGCCCTCCCATCCTTCTTCTATGTTTGCCAATGGCAATTCTTTCAGTTGCCCCAAAAACTTCCTGGCTTCCTTTTTCCCATATCTGATCCGGTAGTGTTTATCAAGAAATTCCTCCAGAAGACATTGCAGGATAAGCACTTCATCCAAAGCCAGATAATATTTTTCTGCACCTCCCGTTTTAATATCCGGATAACCCATTAACCTTAATACATTATTTATTTTTTCCAACAGCATAATGATCTGTGCCGTGCCGCTGGTTCCCTTATAGCAGTTCATCAGTTCAAAATAAGGCTCGTCAAAAAGACTGCCTGCATTAAATATCAGCCTCTCATTTGATATTTTTCTTATATAACTTTTTATCTCGTTTTCCAGATATCCTCCCACAGTCTCTCTCACATAAGCATCTCCCCAAAGCCCCTTCTTATCAATCAGTTTGATTGCCTCACGCCTCTTACTGCCCCTCTCCTTTTTTTCTTGATCCCCTGCTGCTGCATCCGGATAACTGCTTTCCTTCAGTTCTTTCACTTCATATTGGGACATCACCGGTCTTAACCGATCCATCACTGCGCCTTTCACCCCGGCATGCAGCAGTTTATGGGACCATTCATTAAGATTTCCTTTATACTTTTCTTCCTTTATTTTCCTGCCATAATATATCCAATACAGCAGACATTGATTCTCCCGTTCTGCCCATAAGCAAAGCCTTTTACTGTTCTGAACCTTTGCCTCATATATAAGAGTATCTATACTGTCAAAATTCCGCTGCGGTATATCCCTCAAAATTCCTCCCCCGCCATCCGAATCATAAAAATATCTGGTTTCCGGCATTATGGAGTCCGGCACAAGACGCTCTCCATAAACTATCATAGGGTCCAAAGAAATATTGTCCAGCAATGCCCGCATCGCCTCGGGCTGCCGCTCATATATATCTGCCAGATATTCCTGAAATTCCGTCCCTTCCGTTTCCACCATAGCCCCTATTGTCCGTACCAATGCATATGCTGCCTTATAAACATCAGCCTGACTGGAATACTTTTCTTTGATATCCCTGCCAAGCATACGGCATACTTCCTCCCTGCCCAAACATTTCACGAAATATAAGCAGAACATAAAATCTCCCTGCTGCAAAAGACTGCGCAGGACCGCCTGCGCCACATCGAATTTCCCATTCCATATACCGACCGGAAAATTCTCTTTCTTTCCTTGTCCATACTCCAAAAAAAATGTATAGTCAGTCCATTTCGTGTCTGCTATTTTCCCATCTATTGCCGTATTCACAAGGTAATCCATAATCACTCTGCATTTTAACCTATCATACGCAACCGTCTGTCTCTCTCCCGATAAAAACAGCAAAGAAGCGAAATCAACAAGAGTAAAAATAGCAAACTCCTCTACCTGCCCTTTCTCTTCCCTTTCCGTCCTTCTCCCATCTGCTATTTGCTCTCTCTCATCCCTTACCTTACCTTTCCCCGTCGCCTCCCGGCCTTTCTCGCTCTCATCTCCGTCCCCTCTGTCCGTTCTCAGGCTCTTCTGCAAAGAACCCAGAAAATTGCAGGCATTCTCAAAATCCACTCTGACCTCATCCTGTCCAAATATAATAATTTTTTGCAGTAACTCATCTTTATATTTAGCATACAGCGGCTTGGAATCCACGATAGCTTCAATCAGCCTCCAATACCCCAATTCCTTTCTCCCAAGCTCTATGCTTCCCTGCCTGTCCATCCCTCTCCGCTTCTCCGCTCCATTCAGCCTCTCCGTTCCGCTCTGCCTTTCCGCCCATTCCAAACTTCCCGTTCCGTTACGCCTTTCCGCCCATTCCAAGCTTCCCGTTCCGTTACGCCTTTCCGCCCATTCCGAACTCCCCGTTCCGTTCTGCCTTTCCCTTCCTCCCAAAGACCTCTCTTCTTCCTGCTCTTCACAAAGTTCCTGCAGCACATTGTATACATTATTCAGGCCGCGGGAAGTCTCGTCAAACATATGGAAAACCGGCCCCAGAAACCTCATTTCCCCATTTTCTTTATAGCTGAAATAACCTTTGCCCACTCGTTCCCCGGTCGCCTCCGTCAAAAGCTGCGCCAGACATCTCTGCCTTTCGCCTCCTTCCTCAGTGACCTGATAACTTCCCCTTTCCTCCAGCGACCAATACTTAATCCGCTTCCGATATGCCGGCGGAATGATTTTCTTCAGATATTCATATGCCAATTCCTTCTTCCGCTCCAACAGCGTGCCGCTGCTGCCCCCTTCCCCTGCGGACAGATAGCTTTTCCCAAACACATCTTCACTCAACGCCTTTTCCTGCCGCAGGAAATCCAGCGTCAATGCCTCTTCAAAGGTATTCATATCCCCCGATATAAACGTCACAATCCTAGGCAGCGACAGATAGGACAGCAATGCCCTTACCACATCCATGCACCTAGTCGTGCTTAAGTCGATATCATCTATAAAAAGAAACAGCAGAGCATCTCCCTTCTCACCTGCCTTACTTTCTCCGTCCAGCAGGAAACTTATAAATTCCCTGAACAGGCTGATAAATTCCGTATCCGAATTAAATACTTCCTTGGTCTTATCCACATAATTCTGCTCCGTGGTGAACTGCTGAATTAAAATATCCCTATAATCCTTCTTGATATAGCAATACTGCTTCACCAAATTATTATATTTCTTTTCCAGCGAATCCCGCCCGGCATAGATGCACTCTCCCATCTCCCGTCTGTCATTCTTTTTCCTTTCATCCACTATGGATTTCAGCATGCCAAGCACCACATCCATCAAAGTCGTGCCCGAAGACATATTCTCCGGAACGATAAGCGGCAGCATAATATCTTTGCTGCCTTCCCTCCCTTTATTTTTCTCCTCCAGCTTTTTGCTGAAGGTTTTCAGGATAGATGTCTTGCCCGCGCCTCGGCACCCGATAATGCCGATGTTGTTCGTCTGCTGCCCTGCCGTGTCGGCAATGTTCCTGCGAAATACTTCTATCTGCTCAAACACCGAATCGGCATTGGGAAGAATCATATTCAGTTCCTGCTCCGATAAAATTCTCGCCCCTATCTTTGTCCTCTGTCTCTCCATAGCTACCTCCATATGCATACACAGGCCATGCCTGCATCAATGCACGGCAGACAGGCCTTTCCCCTATTGTAATCGGCAGCTTTAAACTCTGCCTACGCAAATCAAAATCCCCGCTGCAAGCAGCCGCTTGGCCCGTTGCCAACAGGAATCAATACTTTCATTATAAACAGAGCTTTTCTGCTTTGCAATGCCGTATATGGACAATTGGCGGAAATCAGGGCATAAATCCGGCGGAAGAAATTTTTCAGGCACATCCTGCAAAATTACAAAAGTTCCTATGAACTTTGCTATCATCAGCATTTTCATAGGAACTTTTGCATATGCCCGGTAGTGTCTCCTTCCCTCACTGCTGTCCGGAAACCGGCCTAAACCAGCTTCCGAATCATTCCAAGCACCCTCTTCGCCGACAGCTGCAGTTCTGCCCGGCTCAGCGCATAAGGGTGGCTCTCATCCGTCAACGCCTTCAGGATATCCGCCTTGTCGGACGGGATGCCCGGCATCGTAATATCGTTGCCGGCTTTCACATTGCCCGCACAGGAAGCGCACGGCCACTTCTCGCCTTTCGGCCCCATGCCCCCCGTCACCAGCCAATCCGTCATGACAACGCCCTGAAAGCCCCATTCGTCACGGAGCGTATATGTCTGGATATCTTTCGTGCTGCAGGCATGCTCTCCGTTAATCAAGTTGTAGGAAGTCATAACAAAATGCGGCTGTGATTTCTTAATACAGATTTCAAAGCCTTTCAGATAGATTTCGCGCAGTGCCCGTTCGCCCACATTGCTGTTGGAGAAATAACGGTTCGTCTCCTGATTGTTGCAGGCATAATGCTTAATGGTAGTCGCACAGCCCTCATGCACCTGCACGCCGTCGGTAATGTCCGCCGCAATGCATCCGGAAAGGAACGGATCTTCGGAATAATACTCAAAGTTGCGTCCGCACAGCGGGGAACGGTAGATATTCATAGCCGGCGCCAGCCATAGATGTATGCCGAACATCTCCATCTCATTTCCCACAAGATCGCCGCACTGCTTAGCCAATTCATCATTCCAGGACTGGGCTATGCCTGTGCCGATGGGAATCGCCACGCAGTACTGATAACGGGCAGGTGCCTTTTCCTCTTCCTCACTGGGTTTCGGTGCATTCGCCGCCATCGCCTGCAGTTCTTCCGGCGTCATCATCGCCGCAAAATCACTGGGCAGGCTGGAAACCAATGCCTTGGCCTTGCCGTTCACCATCTTATAGCTCTGTGACAGCCGCAGGCCCGCCGGCCCGTCTGCCATCACCAAAGTAGGTGTCCCTAAGCTTTCCAGCTGATGAGTCGTCTCACCTGCCGCACCAGCCACACTAGTGGAAGCATTGCCGATTACTTCCATCAGATCCTCCGCATCGTGGTAAGCGCCGATACACAGATATGCCAGCTGCTCATCGCTCAATCCTGCCACAAATTCATCCAAGGATTTCTCTCCGCTCACTACTTCTTCCCATCTCACAGAGTCCCCTGCCGGAATTTCTGCCGGAACTTCCTTATAGACAGCTTCCTTCACTGCCAAGTCCGCCGCCTTGATTTCCGCAATCCCGGCGTTTTTCATTTCCTCTGCTTCCCCTTCATATGTAATGGGATTTCTCTCCGGCTTCAAATCTTCGAAACCGCTTTCCCCGCAGATATTCTTCACCTTTTCCACTGCCTTAGTCTCATCCAATACAACCGCACCGGCAATATGGGTATTGCGTGAACTATTCCCCACACGGATATAGTAAGTACCTGCCTCCATTACATAAGAAGCACACTCCGTACAGTAAGATGCCATGGACTCCGTATCAAAAGTCACCGTCACATCCTGACTCTCCCCGGGTGCCAGTTCCTTTGTCTTTGCATAGCCGGCCAATTCCTGATAAGGCTTGTCCAGCCTGCCTTCCGGAGCGGAGTAATATACTTGCACCACTTCTTTGCCGGCCGCCGTACCTGCATTTGTCACCGTTGCGGTAACGGATATCTGTGCCGCGTCTGCCTCCATTTCCTTCGGCTCCACTTTGAAGACAGTATAGCCCATGCCATAGCCGAACGGATACATAGGCGCATAACCAACGGTATCAAAATAACGGTAGCCTACATAAATTCCCTCTTTATAAAAAGTGTCATTCGGATCGCCAAAGCCCTCCGTAGACGCATAGTCCTTAATAGGCGCCCAAGTCATGGTCAGCTTGCCGGAAGGATAAGCCCTGCCCAGCAGCACATCTGCCAGCGCATCGCCCGTTGCGGAACCCAGCTGCCCCAAAAGCAGAATAGTCCCTACCTCTTCCACCGGCTTCAGATCCACCATTCCGCCCACGTTTAACACCAACACAAATTTCGCATACTTCTTGTTTAACGCAAGAATGTCCCTGATTTCCGTCTCCGTCAGATTTATATCTCCTGCTGCCGGTTTCCTGTCCGCACCTTCCCCTGAATTGCGTGCCAATACATAGACAGCCGTATCTCCCTCACCGTCAAGAGCCAGTTCATAATCCGGTTCCGGGCAGCTTCTTCCCATGGCATACATCATCATCTGAGGCCCTTTTACCCCGGCCGCTTCCGCTTCCTTGCGGATGGCCCCAAAAAATGCCTTTCTGGCCTCCTCTACTACCTGATCATAACTGTCCAGCCAGCTTCCCGTGGTAAGTTCAAATCCTGCCTTTTTAAGCCCTTCTTCCACGTTCACGAAATGACGCACATTCACATCTCCGGATCCCGTGCCTCCCTTCACAGTCCTTCTGGCACCGCTGCCGTATAACGCCAGCTTCCCGGTTCCCTGAAAAGGAAGTGTCCCGTCATTTTTCAGCAACACCATGCATTCCGGCGCAAGCCGGCGTGCCGCTTCGGTATGCTCTGTCTCGAAAGCCTGAACATCCGGCGATTCCACTTGAATCACATTCATAAATAAACCTCCATTCTGCGGCCGCTCTGTCTGCCAGAACGCCGCCTGTTCGTTCATCATATAGCAACCGGCAGAACAATTTACCGTTGCTGTATCCCTTCTGGCAATGCCATTAACTTAAGCACTTAGGCACTGTATTTTAATGCCTTAGTACCGCTGCGTATGTACGCAGCAAAAATCAACGCAGGAAACACCATAAAGAAAAATTTATGCCGTTTCCTATATTTTATCTGACAATTCCCGATTAGGCAAGAATGATTTTATATTATTCTCGACATTGCCTAAAGCATGTTTCAAAATTGCTTTCCGGCAGATGTGCGCCACAATTTGCAGGAAATTTGTGCCCAATAAAGGGCGCATAGCAGGCTATGTAACCTGAGACTGGCACAAATATCACGCAGCGTGGTGAAACCACACGTCGCAGTGCATATGCCGGGAATGAATTTTCAAACACGCTCCAGCCCTACATCGGCTTTAAATTTTTATTGAGCCTGTCCACCATCCAAGCCATCCGCTTTTCCCTTCCGGCATCTGTCTTTGCGTCAAAATACGCCCGCGTATAAGTTTTCTTTACCGATAAAGACATGGCCTGAAAATTGGCATAAGCAGGCTCATAGCCTTCCAGCAGCGCGGATAAACAGGCAATCTGCTCTTCCGTAACCGCCGTGGGTTTGGGGGCGTTCCACTGACCGTTTTTCTTGGCTTCCTCTATTTTCTTCCTGCCGTAATCAGTCATCAGCCCCCGTTCTTCCAAGCTTTCGGCCAATGCCTTATTCTTCTCCGACCATTTACTGTTCTCCCTTCGCATGGAAAAATATTTCTTATAAACCTTATCGTCAATACTCTTCATCTGCCCGTCAATCCATCCGAAGCAAAGAGCCTCTTCCAGCGCTTCTCCCGCTTTGATTGTTTTCGGTCCGCCGGCTTTCCCGAACAACAGCCATACGCCGTCCCCTGACAGGCAATGCAGGGAAAGCCATTCCCTGAATTCCTCTCTTCCGGCAAATTCCATTATATCACACATTCTATCTCCTCCTTCCATTTTATGGATCCGTTCCCAGAAACCTCCTATTAAAAGCAGTTCCGCCCTATGATATATTAAACGTAAAATTCCAAGAAGCGAGGGAATACCATGTTGGAAACGGCTATAAACTATATAATCGGCGCGTTACTTGTTTTATTTATGATATGCATTCTTATCTGGAATTTCATACACTTCGGATACTGGATCAAATGCCGTAAATTAAAGGCATGCAGCAGCAGGCAGTGCAGCTTCCGCTACTATTGCCGTAAATGGTCAGAGACCTATACCGAAGAAGATAAGGAAAGAATTTCAAAGCTAATTCAGCAGCACCGGGATAAGCTGAACGGCAAATAGAAATTACACAAAATTTGAAACAGTCTCTGTTTTGCCCTATCCTTATCTGTATTAATCATCTTATCATTGATAAGCTTCTTATAATACTCATATTTTGCTTCTCTCCACATTTTCGGATTAGGATTAGAGTTGAAATTAAAATCTAATTCTCCGCCTAGTTCGCATGTTAAAAAAGTCTTTCCATATTTCGCACTTTCTTCACGGCATTTTGCATAGTATCTTTTCTTTTCATTTACTAATTCATATTCTAATTCTTCGTAATCAAAAATCTTCCAAAAATCCCAACCTATTTTACTATAAAATGGTTTATAGTACTCTGTCCATATCTTCTCTGATGAGTCACTTTCATATTTTTCGTCTATTAATGAATTATAATCTACCCTCATTATCCTTCTCCATAAAACTGAACATTCATTCCAATATCACATAAAATACTCACATTTTTTTAAATAAAACTGCTGCTCTTTTTCAAACAGCCTAATCAACTTATTTAGAGATTTTTCTTCTCTATATTCTTTCAGAGCCTCCAAATACTCATTTTTATTAACACCTTCAATCACAGTCGGCACCATTCCATTCTTTAGACATTCCCTGAAAAGAATTAATCTGCCTGTTCTACCGTTTCCATCCTGGAATGGATGAATGTTCTCATACCTTGCATGAAATTCAGCCAATGTAGCAAGAGTTACATCCTGTCTAAGATACCAATCCAGAAGAATAATAATCTCTTCCTCAACCTTCTCCGGTTTAATCGTCTGATACATTCCAATCATATTAGGACGCTGCTTATAATCGCCGATAGCATATCCATTAGCCCTATCCTCAAATACTCCAGACTTTAACTCATAATGAAATTTTTTTATCAATTCCTGTGATAATGGATCATTCAATGTATCTAACATCCTATTAAACATAAGAAAATGCCCATTCATTTCCTCAACATCTTTTGCTCTATAATAATCATCTGATTTTGGTAAAGTTCCATTATCAAACAAAAAAGCTGTCTGCTCTTCAGTAAGTATACTTCCTTCAATTTTATTTGAATTATAACCAAGCAAACACTGTGTATATGCATACACGCCAGATCTGTCGAACTTCTCTTTTTCTATAT
The DNA here is from genome assembly GCA_910586275.1 of uncultured Lachnospiraceae bacterium. Lineage (GTDB taxonomy): Bacteria > Bacillota > Clostridia > Lachnospirales > Lachnospiraceae > Kineothrix. Next base: position 28,932 of record CAJUIM010000027.1, read on the forward strand.
TGAATCTATCTAAAAGAAATTTTAAAAATTTCTTGTTCTCTATAATATCCATAATTGTACCTCATATTTTATTCATTCAAGTTCCAAAATCATTTTCTTAACTCTTTCAATCTCATCATTTGTATGTGGTGTTCCACCGGCATTCATATCTACATACCATTGTAATACTTCCTTTTTCGTTTGTAGGTTATTCACACAAAAAAGTAATTCAGCGTTTGATGGCATATGATCCTCAAATTCCTTATACTAACTTCCAAATATTTTAATCTCATTATTCATAAATTTCAAAACTGCAGTTATTCTCTGTAATCCATCTACACACACAAAATCATCATATTGTGTTGAAGGTATAGATCCATTCTAACCTGGCATATTAAAATATATTGTTCTAGCAGGCTTTCCTCCATGTAAAATGAATTCAATATATGAAATTTGCTATTCTTCTGTCCATACATGTCCCCTCTGAAAACACGGATTAAGTTGCAAATTATAATATTTATCATCTTGTCATTTTTTTATTTGATATGGTATGATTCATAGCATCAGCAACTGCAAGATATGCCAAAATTCTTGCTAAAGCCTGTTTGTTGTCAACTAATTTACATAAATTTATTGCTATTTCTCCATACTTTTTACCATGTTATAATCTGTATACATATATATACTACATAAACCACTGTAGTAAAATCCTTCAAAGAAAAAAGTTCCATCTCCATGCTTTTCTGTTGTCGTTTGATATGTTGCAATATTCATCTACATTTCACCTCTGTTTCTCATTATACCATACATTTCCATGTAAAACCACATATTGGACAACACATCTTTCATTCCATAGGCACCATTCGCATAATTGTTTACAGTTGTGTCTACTGAACTATGTCCAAGCTATTGCTGTGCAAATGCAAGATTTCCTGTATTAGCCATAACCGTTGCAAACCAATGGCGGATCATGTGGGGAGTAACCCCATCTCCATAGGTTCTAAATATAGATTGAATATTATACTCACTTAATTAATCCTCTCTTTCAAAGTTTTCTTCTACATATTATTTCTACATTCCAAAAGAAAAAGCACTAACGATTTTCGTCAATGCTCTTTAATCCACTCCAAACTATCAATAATGATATCTACAAGTAAATACTATCAAATTGTTTCCTTCTATTTGATAAACTAATATATGTTCATCCGTTATTCTTCTGCTCCACTTCCCAGCCAAATCATATTTTAGTGGTTCTGGCTTACCAAGTCCCTCAAATGGATTCCTCTTGATATCTTTAATCAACTCATTGATTCTTTTGACAATTTTCTTGTCCATCTTCTGCCAGTAAAGATAATCCTCCCAAGCATTTTCAGTGAAAGACACATTCATAAACTAATCCTCCACATCAAAACTTACGAGTTTTCCTTCCTCAGCCTGTTTGATAGACTCTTTTAACCACTCGTAATTCGCTTTACTTTCTCTTATATGAAGATTTTCCATTAAATTATCATACTGTGTCTGAGACATCAGCACAACATTTTCGTCATTTTTTCTCGTAATTATTGCAATATCAGAATCATGTACAACCCGATCGCAAACTTCTTTGAAATTATTCCTCACATTTGAAAAATTAGTTGCTATCATATTATCACACTCCTTCGAATTAGTATATTCCATATTCATGGAATTGTCAATATTTTGTACAACATTCTGTACCACTATGCATTACAAGTTGGAACGATGATTTCACGACTATATTACCAATATTTCGATGGATGAGTGCTTATTTCATTCATAAGTCTTGCGCATTCCATATACTCATCCATTCTTCCGTGTGTAACTTTATCCGTGAAAGAATATAGCCGTCCAAGCCTTACAAATGCCGTTTTTACATCATGCTTTCTTTCCTCTGCCATATCCTCATTCGCATGACCATCTAATGCAGTTTGGCTCAAAGCATCTCAAATAACTTATGCTTACCAAGATTGATAATCTGCTCCTTTGATTTCGCCTTTACACGATTCATTGTAGCTGCATTTAATGCCTGTCCATTATTCAGATTATAGAATGTATCCGCCTGTTCTTCCTGATCCGCATTATCTGTATAGCAAATCATAAATGAATATGTATAATAAAAAGCATCTGGATTTTATTCCAAATGCTTTCCTTAACCATCATGCTTATATTAAAATCTACTCTATTTTTAATGAAACTCCTTCGTAAATTCCCACTGGTATATCTTTATCAAACGAAAATTCTTCCATACTATCTCTTTCAAAATTATATATTGTCACCAATTCTCTTTCAGGATCTACGACCCAGTATTCCCGTACTCCTGCCATCCTATACTTAAACAATTTCTTATAATAATCCATTTGTTTACTGCTTGGCGAAACAATTTCAATCACCCAGTCCGGCGCGCCATTACAGCCTTTATCTGTAATCTTATTTTTATCGCATATAACTGATATATCCGGCTCAACATAATTTTTATCACTTTCATTCAAAAATACAGCAAACGGGGCTGGAAGCACTTCACACTCACCATTATTTCGCTTAATAAAGTCTTTTATTTGGTAATGTAAATCAGAAACTAATCTCTGATGTTTTGTGTTTGGCGGAGCCATATAATATATTTTCCCATCAATCAATTCTGCTCTCTCTCCGTCTGGCAAAGCATAGATATCATCTATTGTATAGGTTTCTTCTTTTCTCAATACATCCATCCTAACACCTCTATCCTTGATTCTATTATAGACAATATTTATAGGAATTACAATCACTTCACCTTAATTGAATATCTAATTTCATTGTGTTTTATTCTTTATTTCGATAATATATTCCATAATTCAAATCTTCTGCTGCATAATCTTTTTCTATATTCCCACCAAATTTTATATCTACTTCGGCAAACAAATCTATAATATTATTAGCTTTGCCATAAACCTCGTTTGTAAATTGCTTTGCTGGTATATATGGATTTTTAATCAATTCACAAAAAGAATTATATTCACTATACATCTCTTCATAAATAATGTATGCCTGCTCAATATTTTGATTTTTACCTTTATATTCAATTGGTTCTAAATCACTCCATCTTCCATGATCTTCTTCTAACACATGAGCACACACCATACCATATGTTTTCAGTGCTTATTATCTAACCATATTTCCAATAGCTTCCTCAACGACAGCATTTAAACTTTTTCCATGCTCAATCGCATACACAGCAATATTCCGATGAAGTTCTGGACTAATCCTAACATTAAATGTTCCCTTGTAAGGCTGTTCAGGATCCACATTCCTCTCCTTGCAATCTGCTAAGTATCCATCAATCACATTTTGAAATTCCTGCTCTAATTCCTGTACAGAATTTCCTTCATAAGACAATAAAGACTTTATTCCAACTACCTTCCCCAAAAGACATTTATCTTCTTTCGAGTATTCTACCGTTCCATTGTAATTCTTATATGATAACAAATCACTCATGTAATTCTGCTTTTACCTTTCCATATTCATATATAGCATCACTTGGAAGATCAATAAAATCGTTCCAGAAAACGCAAGTCCGGCTTTCATCAAGTTGCACTTGTTCAAAAAGTCCATGAATGATTTTTAAATCTTCATATCCTTTTATATTTTCTATATCTTCTCCAACGTCATATAAACAATCCCGCCCATCATCAAAAATAACATGTAGCATATATTTTTCCAATGGTTTCACACTTTTAATTCTCGGAATCATATAACCCCTCCCCTCTTATAAAGGCGGTAATTTCCTTAAGTTTTGGCTATCCCACATTTCAAGTAATTCCTTCTGATTACTTCTCATCCATTATTTTACAAGTTCTTGTGCTTTCTTTGGGAGATCACCTTCCGTCATTTCCATTGTTCGCAAATCAAAAATCCCTATATGTTCACCATATAGAGCATGTAGATGACTAGGTTCATGTTCTTTAGGTTTAAAAAACATTTTAATAACTATTCCATAAAATCTACTTATTTCCGGCATTTTTGCCTTTCTCCTTCTGTTATCTTTAATATATTATACCATTCTCATAGAAAACATGCAACTATTCATAGTTGCTATTTGTATATACTATAAAAGGCACGGGAGTTTGACACTTCCTTTTAAACCTCATAACACACAAATCTTGTATTTAAGC
>CAJUIM010000028.1 GCA_910586275.1 uncultured Lachnospiraceae bacterium
GTATCTCGCCGGCAACGAAATTGAGTATAGCACCCTTGGTAAGAGTTGTCAATAAGTTTTTTCAATTTTTTTTCGTTTTTTTTGCATTTTATCAAAAAAAGCCCAATTTATGCGGGTTTTCGACATTGTTTTTTTTCGATATCTGAGATAATTTCCTTTCATCTGCAAATCAAAAACCCCGCTGCAAGCAACGGGTATCAAATTTGCAGCGCATGTCTGCAAGCATCCACTTGGCTCGTTGCCCGCGGAAATAAATTTTTAAGCCTATTGCCTTCCGGCAGATGTGCGTCATAATTTATGGGAAATTTGTACCAAAGGAAGGGAGTATAATGAACTATATAACCTGAATTTGGTGCAAATCTTACGCAAATTGGTGAAAAGACATGCCGCAGTGCAGATGCCGGGAATGAATTTTCAGACACGTTCAAAGACGGAATCCTGCTTAAATCGGTAAATGCCATGATGTAGGGGGCAGAAGGTTATTGTCAGACCCTCTGCCCCCTACATCATGGCATTTACCGAAATCATATTTTTGACATAATTCAGTCAATATCACACGCCATCTTTTATATTTTGTCAAAAAGTATCGGGATTCAGAATAAACTCTTGGTAAAACCAATAAAAAATATAATATGCGGCCAAATATGTTTAAAATGCTTTCCGCCAAAGTATGCTGCAATGCCACATACTAATTCAGCGGCAACGTGGCCTCGTCTGCCGCATTTCTCATAATCAGGGAAATCGTCTGGATAGACTGCGCCTTATCTTCCTGCAATTCCGCAATCAGAACAAGTTCTTCTTTGGCTCCCGCAGCAATCGACCCGTTATAAGATGCCAAATCATTTGTCAGCATCGTAGTCAATGCATATCTCGGCGATTCCCCGTTAAAGGAAATTTTAAATTTTGTATTCAGAGACAGCATATCCAATGCCTTATCCTGTCCGCTTACATTTGTCACGTCAAAATGCATTACTACCAGTTTGCAGCCCTCCGATGCATTCATGGCGAAGAACATCTCTTCCCCCCCTTGGTCCGGATACATGTCTTTCAGTTCATATCCCATAAAAGTAACCGTAACGCCGTCAATACCATAAAACTCTTCGATACTGTGGTATACAACGGCTTCCGGCTCTTCACTGATGTCCACTACCTCCGGTGCCTCCGTTTCCTGCTCCTCTGCCGGCTGCGGTTCCTCCGCTGGCGGCTCTTCCGTCACTGCCGGCGGCTCCTCCTCCGGTTCCGCTTCCTCCACCAGCCTGTTCTCATAATTTGCATCATATTTGAGCAGCAATCCTGCCGCATATTCCACAACCAATGCATTCTGTTCTTCCGTCAGTTCCGGAATCGATGCCCCGCAGGCCGTCATACACAGTGAAGCCGCCACTGCCAATGTCAATCCTAACTTTCTCATATTAATCTCCATACTCTTTCCGCAGCCTGCATATTCTCCGGACAGGACATATCCTGTTTTTCCGCATACAGGCATACTTTTATCTTTCTTATAAAGTCTTCTGTATTATAACACTAATTTGTTTCAAGTTCAAACCAAAATTCTACGCCGTTATCATAATTTATCACGCCATATTCTTGATTCAGCGATTCCATGATAGCTTTCACAATGGACAGCCCTACGCCGCTCCCGCCGTATTCTCTCGTCCTGGCTTTATCCGCTTTATAGAATTTCTCCCAAATATGGCCGATACTGTCCTCCGGCACAGGTTCCCCGGTATTAAAGACAGAAACCCGGACCTTATTTCCCTGTCTGGTCAATTTTACATCAATTACTTTCTGCCCTGCCGCATGGTGAACGGCATTGCTGAAATAATTGGTGAACACTTCCTCCACTTTGAATTCGTCTGCCCAGACAAAAACCTCCTGTTTTTCTTCAAAGAAAACGCGGATTTCCCTTTGCTTTGCCAAAATATCTGCAGACTGCAGATAATTGCGAATCAAAGCCACTATGTCAAACCGCTCCATGGTGATTACGTCATTCCCGAACTCCAGCTGGTTCAAGGTAAGCAGCTTTTTCACCATATGGTTCATTTTGGCCGCTTCGTCAATAATGACATCACAGTAAAATTCCATGCTTTCCGCATCGTCGTTAATCCCTTCCTTCAGTCCTTCCGCATAGCCTTGGATCAGCGCAATGGGCGTTTTCAGTTCATGGGAGACATTGGAAAGAAACTCCTTGCGCATTTCGTCAATTTCGTTCTTTTTCTCAATGTCTTTCTGCAGTTCATTATTGGCGGTTTTCAGTTCCGAGATAGTTTCTTCCAAGGTATTGGAAAGTTCGTTGATATTATGCCCCAACAGAGCAATTTCCGTCCGGCTGGTTCCGCAGTATTTGGCATTGAAATCCAATCCGGCCATACGTTCCGATATTTCCGCCAGTTCCAGAATAGGCTCCGTGACCTTCCTTGATACCATCAGTATAACGCCGCCGCTTATCATTGCTGCCGCGATTCCCACATAGGCAAGAAAACGGTTCGCAATCGCCACACTGTCCTTTATCCCTTCCAACGCCGTCCGGAACAGAAAGATGTTTCCGTTGTCAAATATCCCCCACATCTCAATATATTCCGTCAGGGTTCTTGCATCCGTAATCCTCTGGATTGTATAGTTTTCCCCTTTCTCCAAGACCGTCTGGCCTTCCTCCCCGCCGAAATCGTCAAAAAAATAGTCCCATAACCTCTTGCTCATAATTTCCTGATCATTGCGCGAAGTAATCAGCATCTGGGAATCGGTGTCCAAGACAATCAGACTGATATTATATTTCTCTATTATTTTCTGTAATTGAATGTCAAATTCTTCCGTCAGAATATTTCCCGTGCTGAATGCACGGTTCACAATGCCATAGGCATTTTTTAAAACCTTCTTTTTATTCCCGATGTAATACTCGCCCAACAGGGTGCTGTTGATAAACCAGCAGAGCAATATGGTTGCTGTCATCAGCCCTGTGAAAATCATTGCAAACTGCTTTCTAATTGAATATTTCATCTTTCTGAACGCTCCACTCTGTACGGTTTTTACTTCATATCCAGCCATGCAGCCCGCCCAAGCCAATCAAAAGCTGATGTTAAGCATGTGGCTTGCCCGCCGTTACCGGCGGGAATAAAAATACCGGTACACCGGCTCGAAGTAACGGTTTAGGAAAGCCCCTATCAGAATAATGTAAATGCACATATACATCCAAAGCATTATTATTACAATGGTCGCCAGATTCCCATAAGTGCTGAAGTCGTTGATTTTACCTACATATATGGAAAATGCCCATGAAAACACATTCCAAAGCACCGCCGAGAAAACCGCACCGGGTATTTGGTATATAAACCTCAGTTTCTTATTCGGTATATATGCATACATCATGGAAAACCCTATTATCATCACCAACAGCGAAAACAGCAGCCGGAAATGAAGGAGGAAGTCAAAAAAGTGTTCTGCCTGCGGAATATTGCGGATGATTCCGTTCACCAGCGCATTGCCAAATACCATGACCACCAAAGACAGCAATATTACAAGAAGCATCACTATCGTATAAAAGGCGGCAATTCCCCTCACCACAAAATAATTCCGGTTTTCCTCCACATCATTGATTTCGTTCAGCCCCCGCATCAATGCCAGCATCCCCTTTGCCGCCGACCATAAAAGAGTAAGGGCCGCCACCGAAATGACGCCTGCCGATTTCGCATAGACATCCTCAATAATGGAAATCACAAGAGAATCCACCACATCCGGCGTAATATCTGTCATAAAAGTCATCAGATTGGCTTTCGTCAGCGTCGTATACGGAATAATGGCGCACAGCAGTATCAATATGGGTATTAGCGACACAAAAAGGAAGAATGCCGTGCTTGCCGCAAATGCACTGATATTTTTACGGTTTATATGCTGCTGGAAATCTTTTCCGATATAAAAAATTTTCTTTACCATCTTCTCTTCTTATCTCCATCAGTATACGTCCTTTACTTTACAAGAATCATAGAAAAAGGTCAATATGTCATCTGATGTAAATCCTTTCTTTGCCATCTCCTTCGCCCCGTTCTGGGACATGCCCACACCATGGCCATACCCGCCGCCGACTAACTTATATCCTACCACAATATCCTTCTCTTTGCCAGCAAAAATTGCAAGGTATCCGCTGGGAAGCAGACTGGATGCCGGTGCCTGGCTGCCGTCCTGCCTTATGACTTTTCCGTCTCCGTTATTCAGTACATAACGGATATTATGCTCTGATATAATCTTATAAGTATTCTTTGTTCCCTCCACCACCAGTTCATCGGCCACTCCGCCGCCGCCCCGCCCGGCTATATACAGTTCTTTAATTTCCCCTAAATTCTTTATCTCCCTGCTTTCAAATTCTCCGTCTTTGTTTTTCGTCAGCACCAGCCTAGGATTCGCATCATATCTTTTCTTTATATTCTCCAGCAGTTCCTCCCGGTCTATCTCTTCCACCTCATACTCCCATCGGTACCATGCCTCCCCGCTTTCATAATCCGAATCATAACAATTGGTAATGAATTCCGTAAAAGCTTCCTCCTCTTTCAGGTTCTCCCCGCTGTATTCCCCGCTTTCCTCCCCGATACGTCTGGCTTGGAGATAAGAAGTATCTTCCGCGCCGTCTGATTTCCAGACTCCCGCATCCGTACCAAAGCCGCAGGAAGTGGAATAGTAATAAGAACCGCATAATTCATCCCCATAATACAGCAGCTGTCCGGCAGTTTCCTTCACCGCTTTCGTCGTCTGGGCATTTTCGGAAATATTATTGTAAACCTGATATCCTGCACTGTCGTCCACATGTGCCCCGAATGCGGCAATGCCCGAATGGGACATGTTCCGGTACGCATAAGTCCTTGCGCAGACTGCCTGTGCCTTCAGCGCTTCCAACGGGTAAGAGGCCGGCATTTCGCTGGGCACCACCGAATAAAGATACTCTTCCAGCAGCAGTTCATTGACAATTACCAGTCCTTCCGGTGTCTTTGCAATCTCCATTTTTCCCCGGTAGGCAGGCGTTCCCTGTGACCGCTCCACCGACAGCAGCCGGATTCTTCCGGTCAGCGCAACAGGCTCTATATAGATTCTGTCTCCTTTGAAAAACTCACTGTCCCCGGCAATAATGACTGTATCCCCGGCAGAATATTCCTTCTGCTGCTCCGTCCCGTATTCCCCATATCGCAAGACAAAGTCCGTATCCGCCGTAAGCTTCACTTCCTCATGATACGCGCCGGAATATCCGGTATTTTTAATGACTACCCGTATATTTTCCATAGCCTCGTCCCTTGTCAGCAGACCGGCGCAGATCACTCCGTCCTCCAACACGAAATCGGCAAAATCATACCCGATCCGCAGATCCCCCTGCCCTCCTTCCAATAAGCTTCCGAACAGCTTATATACCTTCATGTCCTCCGCATAAGAATACTTCCCCATCCCCTCGATTTCCATTTCCCCGTCCCGCACGCTTAGAAGCCTCCCGCTGATTTTTTCGTCCTTTACCTTCACGGACTGCAGCCGGCCGTCGGCAAAATCCAAATCCGCCACCTGCTCCCGCCAAAGGTTTTCCGTCTTCCCGTAAGGCACCCATATTTCCCAGTCTCCGTAAAAGACCTGCAGCCGTTTGCCTTCTTCCGCTTCTACAATCCATATATTGTCCCAATCCGTGCCGCGGCTTATCACCTCACGCACGGTCAGCAATTCTTCCCCTTTCCGGTACACCCGCAGAACTTGATATCCCGAATCCCCGAAAACATCGGAATGAAAAGCAAAAACCCCCTCCCGGGCAAGCAAACGGTTCTCGGGCAAAACGTTCTGCTCCCTGTCCGATACCTGACTGCCGATGCCCAGTACCGTTATGTCATCCAGAACGATAGTATCTCCCATTCCCTTCTTTTCCAAAACGTCCTCATAGCAGGCATACCAGTCTTCTTTCAGCACAAAATATTCTTTCCTGTACTTTTTCCCCCACTCTTCCGCTTCCTGTGCGCCGGACATCCTTGCTTGCGTCATGTCCAGCCATTCCGAAAACTGTCCGTAAGTCAGCAGACTGTCCCTGTCGGCTTCCAGCGTCTCCTTCCAGCCTATGTAACGTTCGTCACTGCCGTATACGGCATCAAAATCTTCTTCCAGAAATTCCGTCAATATCACGGCATCCTGTAAACGGATATATTCCCCTTCCGGCTGCGGAATCCGGTTCATACGGATGCTTATCGCCAGAATATACCCGATTATCAGCATGCCTGCCAAAATCAGCATTGTTTTCAGGAACAGCCTTTCATTTTTACCCATCGATACCCCCGTTTTCACACTGTCATTAACTTAAGCCGCAGCCTGTACCCCATTCCGGTGCGTAGAAAAAAGCAGCCATAAGGCTGCTTTTTCTTTTGTAGTATACTACATGTTCCCCCAAAATGCCGGTTCCTGTCCTTTGACTCCTAGCCGCGCTAGGTGGGTAACCGCAACCTTACTTTTGCCTTCCCCTCCAATCCTCATTTATGAGTGGGGGCTTGACAGCCATAAGGCAATATAGGAATCCCGTTTAAAGTAAATGTAGGTTCAAAATAACAAGAGTTGTCGTACATTCCAGGTTAGTTCTATTATATCCAATCATCGCGCAAATTACAACTGTAAATTTTGGGATTTGACATATTATTTATTCCCGCGAGCAACGAGCCAAGTGGCTGCTTGCAGACATTTGGCGACTGCCGCAAGGGTCAAATACCCCGCTGCTCTGCAGTGCTGCAAGTTTGATACCCCGTTGCTTGCAGCGGGGTCTTTGATTCCGCCGGATCCTCGGCCGCCCCACACATAATGTTCATGCCTGCCTTTGCATCTGAGCTGATCTTACTGCATGTAGCCGAGTGCCCGGCCTTCACGCTCCCTTCCACATCCCCGCATGTCACATTTCTTCCGGCTTTCACATCGCCTTCCACCGTGCCGCAATTCACGTCTGCCCCCGCCTTCACATCGCCTTCCACCGTGCCGCAGTTTACTCCTGCCCCTGCGCTCACATTACCTTCCACCGTGCCGCAGTTTACATTCCCGCCCGCCTTCACGTCTGCCGCCGTGCTCCGGGATTCTATCTCTGCATTTCCCCATACCTCTATATGAAGCCCTCCGGACAGTTCCCCGAATTCCTCTCCGAAAACAATCTTCACCGCATCATGTTTCCCTTCCTTCCCCATCTCCCACATCTCTTTATCAAGAATCTCCCCGTTCCGATACTGTATGACATAAAGCACATCCCTCTCTGTCCGGCCTTCCAGACTGCCTTTTATCCGTTCTGCCTCATCTTCTCCCAATGTGCGCCCACAGTCCGTTTCTTTTCCCGTAAGAAGATAATCTGCCGTTACCTGAAAATATTCCGCAAGCATCGGCAGAATGGCAATGTCCGGGCAGGACTGCCCGTTTTCCCATTTGCTTACCGCCTGCATGCTGACGCCGCACACATCCGCAAGCATCTCTTGGCTGATTCCCTTGTTTCCCCTAAGTTCTTTAATCATTTCCCCAATCCTTAATTCGCCCATACCTTTTCCTCTTTTCTGAATGATTTTCTGAATGATTTTCTGAATCGTTTTCTGAATGGCTTTCTGAACGGAATGAAGTTCTTCCATATTTTCAGATATATTTCAGATATAGTAACCATAACGTATTTTTTTCTTTCAGGGAAGCAATTATTAGTTGAATCCGGCTCAACCTATGGTTGAGTGCAATCGAGTAGGGGAATGACCTTCCCACTACTCGTGCGCCGGGCACCCGTCAGTTTCTGCTGACACACTTCCTCTGGGTGCCGATGTGCATAAAAAAAGCCCCGGAAATTCACAATATCATTAACTTAAGCCGCCGCCCACATCAGGAACAATGCTATTTACTCGGACCTTCGAAAAACGCCGGCACTAAGGCACTGTATTTTAGTGCCTTAGTACCGCTGCATTTGCTGCAGAGTGAAAGCGTGTCCGAATAAAAACATTGTTCCTAATGCGGGCTGCGGCTTAAGTTAATGACATTGCGGAAATTCAGCATTTCCAGGACTTTTCCGTTCCATTCCCCTTTTGGGGCTTTTCTTTCAGATATTTTCTTTCAGATATTTTCTGTCCGAAATTTGATATCAGACCTTTCCGATCCTTCCTTTTCTATCAGACAATTCCCTGCGCAGTCATGGCTTCCGCAACTTTTAAGAAGCCTGCAATATTAGCGCCTGCCACATAATTGCCTTCCATGCCGTATTTCTTTGCGGCATTGTCCAAGTTATGGAAAATATTCACCATAATATTCTGGAGCTTACTGTCCACTTCCTCAAATGTCCAGCTTAAACGCTCGGAATTCTGGCTCATTTCCAATGCAGAAGTAGCAACGCCGCCGGCATTTGCCGCTTTGCCGGGTGCAAACAGCACGCCGTTTGCCTGCAGATATTCGGTAGCTTCCATAGTGGTAGGCATATTTGCTCCCTCTGCCACCGCAAGGCATCCGTTTGCCACCAATGCTTTTGCATCCTCAATGAGCAGTTCGTTCTGCGTTGCGCAGGGAAGCGCCACATCACACTTAATGCCCCATACGCCTCTGCCCTCATGATATTCCGCACTGCTCCTTGCTGCAGCATATTCCGTCAGTCTGGCTCTTTTTACCTCTTTTACTTCCTTCAGCAGAGCCACGTCAATTCCTTCCGGATCATATACCCAGCCTGTGGAATCGGACACGGTAACTACTTTGGCACCTAACTGCTGTGCCTTCTGGCAAGCATAGATAGCCACATTGCCGGAACCGGAAATTACTACTGTCTTTCCGCTGATGTCATGCCCGTTGCACTTCAGCATTTCTGCGGTTAAATAGAGCAGCCCATAGCCGGTAGCTTCCGTTCTGGCCAGCGATCCGCCGTAAGACAGGCCTTTGCCGGTAAGCACGCCCTCATACACCCCTTTGATTCTCTTATACTGCCCATACATATAGCCGATTTCTCTGGCACCCGTACCGATATCACCGGCAGGAACGTCCGTATCCGCGCCTATGTATTTGCTTAACTCTGTCATAAAACTCTGGCAGAATGCCATCACTTCCCTATCGGATTTTCCTTTCGGGTCAAAATCGGAACCGCCTTTGCCGCCGCCAATGGGAAGACCTGTCAGGGAATTCTTAAATATCTGCTCAAAACCAAGGAATTTAATGATGCCAAGGTTTACGCTGGGGTGCAGGCGGAGACCGCCCTTATAAGGCCCAATGGCACTGTTGAACTGTACACGGAATGCATTGTTGACCTGAACCTGTCCCTGATCGTCTACCCAAGGAACCCGGAACAGCAGCTGTCTCTCCGGTGTAACCAGCCTTTCCAGAAGCGCATCCCTTCTGTAAGCTTCTTCGTTTGCCTCAATGACTACCCGAAGAGACTCCAACACCTCTTTCACTGCCTGATGAAACTCCGGCTGTGCCGGATTTTTTTCTACCACTAAATCAAATACCTCATCAACATATGACATTTTTCATGCCCTCCTTTACTTTTTATATCCACCACGGAACATCTTTACCAATCCCTATGAGGCGGAAAATCTTTCCTGCCCGGACTTCCGTTCCGAAACACGGCTGCCCAAAGTCTTTCCTATCCTGCAGGAGCCTCTTCTGGCAGCATCCCCTATGTTCAGACTTCTTGCCCACATAGTATTATATACTGCCGCCAGAAATTGCACAAGACACTTTAGGATATTAAACCGTAAAAGTTTTGCATCACTTTATCTTCGTTTTTTAGACAAATTGTACAATAATACATGTATACAATATTTTCTCACATCTCTTATCTATTACAGATACTTTTTCAGACGTTCTATATTTTTTTCTTCAAAATCCATTAACTCCTTTGCAATTTCCAAAGAAAACCCGTCTGCCCGTTCATGATGGTTCAATGCCTTGCACATATCCGTAATGCCGCGGCTGCTTCCCTGAATCATCAATTCCGCAATATGGCTTGTGCTTGTATTGAAAAGCGTATTGGAATGGATGCCTCCTACCAGCATCATCTGGCTTACGTTGTTGGTCCGGTATGGCTCCGCCTTTCCCTCCAGAATCTTGTCCAATGCCTTATTATGAATTTCCGAATATTTCAGCGACTGCCTTGACAACTGTATGGCCAGCCCGTCATCATATACCTTGTCGCTGATTGTGTCAATGGCCTTCATCGCCATTTCCGTATTTTTCTGTACTTCCCTCAGTATCTCCGCATCATCCCTTTTCATGCCATATCTCCTCCTGCCTTTCCTATTCCAACTCCAAATCCTTCCTGCATTCTGAATGTGCGGCCATGATCCTCTCACAGGCGGCACAAAAGAAAAAAGGTGCCGGCACAGAATAATATCCTGTGTCTACACCTTTTATTTTTACCGTTCATCCCATGTCTATTCATGAATGACCATTTTTATCTCAAAAATCGGCAGTGGAATATAAATCAATGCCAAACGCATCGGTACCTTCTGCCATCAATATTTTATAATTGCATATACTCCGGCACCGCCTGTCGTGTCAAAAGTAACCGTATTCGCATCGTTATCTAAATCCTTCAGAACCGAGTATGTGCCTCCTGCACGCACACAGATTACCGCATATGTCTTATCTGCCTGCACAAAATTCTTCGGAATTCCCAATACGACCCTGATGGCAGAACCGTCGGAAGGAAGTTCCGTATATTTTCCGGCTGTCATTTTTCCAAACTCAATATTCAGCATAGGGCCTGCAACTGCTTTCTGCTCTGCAACTGCCGCATCCATGGATGCCTTAGCCAAAGGACTCTTCTTTGCACTGAAGTCAGAAAACTTACCGTAAACCTTTTCATTATTTGCCAATCCGTAATTCTTTGCAATATCCGCTTCGCTTGTGGCAACAATGGATCCGGTTACATTTGTAGCAAGGTATGCGCCAGTTACCGATGTCTTAACGCCTCCTACCGAACTTGTAGAGGGAATCTTCGGTGCTTCCTCCACTCTGGACGGAGCGGATGTAGTTACTTTCTGCACTTTGGTGCTTGTTACATTGTTGCCGCTGACAGTATTGTTATTGCCGCTGCCGGGCTTATTTCCGCCAGGAGTATTTCCTCCGGGTGTATTGCCCTCACCAGGTGTATTTCCGTCGCCGGGTGTATTGCCTTCACCAGGCGTGTTGCCGTCACCGGGTGTATTTCCGTCGTCTCCTCCTGGAGTATTGTCTTCATCTCCGCCGTTATTGTCACCTTTCAGTTTAGGCAGATAATCCGTTTCTATTTCCGAAGCGGTAACGGTTCTTCCGCTGACAACATACCGTAAGTTATTATTCACATCCACCATGGCTACTACAGGTGTCGCTATGTTGGTTGCTGTGCTGCCGTCCGCATGGAGATAGTCATATGCTGCCAACATTGCGTTGCCCGATTCATCCGCTACAAACTGAATAAGGCCTTCCGGGCAGTATGTCTCCTGAAATTCCCTTACTTCCTCCTGCGTGTGTCCTATGAAATCAATCGCGCACACATCCGCCTCTCCGTTTGCAAGCCAACTGCTGGATGAAAAATCACCCAATGTACTTTTGCATCTGGAACACTGTGTCATAAAAAACACAATCAGTTTAGGTTTTCCGCTGCTCTGGGTAGATACCGACCCTCCGTCAATACTGGTAAAGCTGAAATCCAGATTGGCAGTTCCTTCCGGTACTTCTGCTGCCTCCACCGGTATTGCCGGAAGCAGCAGCAATAGCATTAACAGCAAACTCAAAATCCTCTTCTTCATTTTCACCTTTTCCTTTCCTATGTAGTTTTCCTACAGTTGATTACTAATCATGTGGTTTGAAAATTATATAATAAAGACAATATTATGTCAAGTAATTCTGCACAGGTTTCTGACAGAAAAGGATCGGACACATAAAAAAACAGACATGCCAATCCCATGTCTGTTTTTCGCAGAATATTTAACTGTATATATACTTACTCCGACAGCATCGTCAAAAGAGATTTCATCCCTTATTCCACATAATCGGACTTCACAAATGCCGTCTCTCCTTTATACTTCACTCTTGTCCAGCCATCGGCCTGTTTCATCACAAGTTCCAGCTTCTCACCCTTATAGACAAGCCCTAGCTTTTCACCGTTTTCACTTGCGGACTTCCTTACATTCACGCTGGTTTTTACCGTAACGGTGTCACCGTTTCCGGCAGAAGCCGTCTGCGTCTCCGCTGCCGGTGCCGAATCCGTCTGGCTGTCATTGCCTGCCTGCTCCTGTGCCGCTTCGGCAGCAGGTTCTTCAGAAACCAATGCTAAGAATTCGCTCTTAATAAAAGCATCTTTCCCTTCAAACGTTATTTTGCTCCAGCCGTTCCCGCGTTCCTCAAGAAGCGTAAATTCATCTCCCACCTGCGCTTTCCCGATCCGGTCCGCAGTTTCACTGTCCGAACTTCTGATATTGACTACATCGGTAGCCTTTACTTTCTTTATTGTGGCAGCCACTTCGGGAGCCTGTTCCTGCGGTGCTTCCTCTGACTGTGCCGGTTCCGCCGGCTGCTCTTCCCCGGCTCCTTCCGCTTCACTTTCCCCTTCGGCCGCCGCTTCCTGCTGCTGCGCCTCTTCGGCTTCTGCCTTTGCCAGCGCCTCGCCGACGGAAACGTCAATACGCTTTGATAAATCAAACAGATATGCTCCCAACTCTTCATCGGAAGCCAACAGTTCATTGTACTCTACCGCAACCCTGTTATTTAAGTCCACCACGTCTTCCTGAAGGGAAACGTCCTTTATATACTGTACCACAACGGAATTGTCTTCGCCTCCGTTGATATAACACTCTCCGTTCTCGTCCGTGCATACATAAAATGCCTGCATGCCCGGTACTAACCGGTCATATTCCGTAAATTTCATCTTGGAATATACATATGCCAGATAGGAACCTTCCACCGGCCCTTTCTTTGTATATACCGTCAATTCGGGATAATCCTCCGTATATTTGCTCATTTCACGGATTCTCAGTTTTTCCCTTTCTTCCACATATTCATTCATGGATACCACCGCATCCACATCCCCTGCCGCCATCGCTTTGTAATAGTTGCTTATCAATGCATTGACGGCCGGATAAGCATTTTCTTCCAACTCCAGCTGCGGTATCTCCTCCGCCGCATTCCCTTCCCCCTGAATCGGCTCTTCCACATTGACAGGCATCTCTGCCAGCTGCGCCTCCACTTCCTCGGCCGCTTTCTGGTTGACATTGATTGCCACTATAACTGTAATTGAAACACATATAAGAAGTACCGCCGGCATCACTATCTTGGCATGCTCCGATATCCATTCTTTAAAATCTTCTATTCTGTCCCTAATACTTTTGTTGTCCATAGGTGATAAATATCCTTTCTCCCAGTTAAAATCATTTACACCGATACGGCTAACGTGAATTAGTTCCCGATTGATTTCTTTCGGTAATATGAATTACCTTCAGAGTGATGTAATGCACTCGACAGGAATCGAACCTGCATTAAAGGCGTCGGAGGCCTTCGTTCTATCCGTTAGACTACGAGTGCATTAAATAATACCTTATTCAAATATTACAAATTTGTTACATCACTCTGAACATAATATCACATTCGCGTCCACTTGTCTAGTGTAGATTTTGGAAACTTTGAAAAAAATTTAAAATATTTTTTCCAGCCTCTTATTTTTTCCGGAAAAATAGTATACCGAATCGGTCAGCACATCTTCCGGTTCCACTTGAGTCTCGTTAATTTCGCACACCATCTTCCACAAATCTCCGCCTTTTTCCCTTCCCTCATCCGGGATAAGAATGAGTTCGTGGAGGGAACTGGGCAGAAGATAAAAGTCGCCGCCGATGATTTCCGACATTTTTTCCAGCAGGCCGTCATACAGCATTACGGCTGCCCCGAATAATTTTCTTTCATTCCCCAATACATACATGCAGGATTTACATCCGCTGCCTGCCGGCGGTGCTGCCTGTTTTTCCGCAATGCTTTCCGTCCCGCCGTCAGCCCCGGCCTTTTCTTTCCCGGATTTCTGCCGCATATCTTCCTCAAAGATTTCCTCCATCATCTCTTCTATGGACAGCAGGCGCGGAGGCAGAAGCCGGGGCGTATTGCGCTTTGCATCCTCATAGAGCCTTTCTTTCGTAATATTCCACAATTTCATATGGCTGTCATAAATCAATATCGTGGCATTCTCCATTTCCTCCCCCGGCACATGGCAGTAAAACACCACCGCCATATCCAGAAAAAGAATATAAGGCACCTGCCGGAGCAATTCTTTATTCTTCTCATAGCTGATCACTTTACAGACTACCCGCTCCTTCATCTTGGCATAATCCAGAAAAAAATCCATATCCATGCTCTTCTTTCTCCGGCTTTCTTTATAAATGCGGAAAACTTCATCCATCACTTCACTGAAAGTCTCTCCTTTTTCGTATGCTTCGTGCAGGCCGTTCAGATAAATATTGGGCGAAATATTCATCTCTTTTTCCGAAATCATAATGCTGTACAGTACGATTCCGTTGTTTTTCATAATCCGCTTAATTCTCACATTCGCCTCGTCCCCCACATAAATACCCAGGCTTTTTTTGACTTTCCTGCAAAATTCCATAATTTCCATATATATTTTCCTCCTGTTCCTGCCTGCAGGCATATGCCCGGCATACAGGCTGAGGCCATCCTTCCGCACGGCTTCCCATGCCTTCCGCATATTCGGCCCTTTTGCCCTGCCGGCAATACACACTGTAAGCGTTTTGTTTTTGTCTCTTTTTCTGTTATTGCTTTGTGAAACTTAATACTTCGTATGCGCCCTTTTACTTTTTATCCGACACCTGAGATTTTTACATAGATTTCTTATACGGAACGGTTTCCGGGCCTATGGAAAATAAGCCGAAATCCGATACCGTCCTGACCGATATGCGGCAGTTTTGCCTGCCGGAGAATTTCTGAGTCCTTCAGAACCAAACAGGGACGGCAGCATGCCGCATCCCTGTGCATAGAAAAAGACAATAGAAATCACCTTCCATTGTCTTATAAGCTTATCCTATATGAACAGAAAAAATTTATACCCTTGATAGATACTCCCCTGTTCTTGTGTCGATTTTAATGACATCGCCCTGATTAACGAACAAAGGAACACTGACGGTTGCCCCGGTCTCAACTACGGCCGGTTTCGTTGCGCCGGTTGCGGTATCTCCTTTGAAGCCCGGCTCGGTGTCGGTAATCTCCAATTCCACAAACAGCGGCGGCTCAATGGCAAATACATTGCCGTTGTGGGAACATACCTTTACCATTTCATTTTCTTTTACGAATTTAAGCGTATCGCCCACTGCCTCTGCATTGAGCGCAATCTGCTCATAGTTCTCTACGTCCATGAAATTGTATAAATCACCGTCCGAATATAAATATTGCATATCTTTTCTGTCAATGCGTGCCTGCGGGCATTTTTCCGTGGGTCTGAAAGTCTTTTCAACCACACCGCCGCTCTTGATGTTTTTCAGTTTCGTCCTTACGAATGCCGCGCCTTTCCCCGGCTTTACATGCTGGAACTCAATAATCTGGTAAATATTATTATCTAACTCAATAGTAATACCATTTCTGAAATCACCTGCAGAAATCATAAAATATTCCTCCTAAAATTTTCACGTTATAATTCTTTTCTAGTTTATACTAAAAAGATTCATTTTTCAACTACTTTTTCAAACAAAAATCAATTGCCTCCAAATACCCTTCTAAGCCATGCCCATAAATCTGTTTGTCGCAGGCCGGAGCCGTTACCGAAATCTTCCGGAAATCTTCTCTCTGGGTAATGTCCGAAATATGAATTTCCACTTTGGGCACCGTAATGCTGGCAAGAGCATCCCGTATAGCATAACTGTAGTGAGTATAGGCGCCGGGATTGATGACAATCCCCTCCGTTCCGTCAAAATAAGATTCCTGAATCCGGTCGATAATGGCTCCTTCATGGTTGCTCTGGAATACCTCGATCCGGCTTCCGCACGCTTCCCCTTTCTTTGCTATCAAATCCAGCAAATAGTCGTAGTCCTCGGCTCCGTATATGCTTTTCTCCCGTATTCCCAGAAAGTTCAGGTTAGGGCCGTTAATCACCAGCAATTTCATCCTTTTCTCCGCCTTTCTTCTTTTCCCTATTTCCGCTGCCGTAAGTCCGCCGCAGCCAGAGGCCAGGATCATCTCCACCTTCCGGCCTTATATAGCTTTTCCATCAGTTCGTCCCGGATTTCGTCCATATCCTTACCGTCCACGTCAATCACTAAATCCGCCGCTCTTTCATAGATTCCGGAACGTTCCTCCATAAGCCTGCGCACTTTCTCTTCCGGATTTGCACCCTGCAGCAAAGGTCTGGTGACATCGCCGGAAAGCCTCTGACATACCGTTGCAGGAGTCACCCTGAGATAGACAATGGTTCCCAGCTGCCTTAACAGTTCCCGGTTTCTTTCCCGCAGGGGCAGCCCTCCGCCCACTGCTATAATCCGTGCTTCCGGTTCCTGCAGCAGCCGTTCCAGGCACGCTGTTTCCATGCTGCGGAATTCTTCTTCTCCCAGCCGGTCAAAAATTTCCGACACCGTCATCTGACTCTGCCGTTCTATTAATTTGTCGGTATCCAGCACCGTCATGCGCAGCCGGTAAGACAGCCGGATCCCTATGCTGCTCTTTCCGCACCCCATAAACCCGATTAAAATAATATGTTTTCCCATCTTCTGTTTATCCCTTTCAGCTATGTTCCCGGTCAGCCTGAAAATACTCTCTTCCGGATATTCCGCATTTTCTCAGGCACGGCCGCCGCCCATGGCCTCCTTTATCTTTCCGTACACCGTCAGGGCATCCTCCTCCGCCACCGTAATGCCGTTCCATAATTCATAGGCAATCACTCCTTGATACAGCAGCATCTTCAGCCCATGGAACGCCCTTCCGCCGGCCTGACGAACCAAACTCATAAACTTCGTCTCCGGCGGCTTGTATATCAGATCATAACCGGTATGTATTTTTTTATAAAAATCCATATCCAGGATCACCGCCTCCTCCACGTTCGGATACAGTCCCACGCTTGTGGCCTGGATTGCCAGATATTTCCTGTCCCCCGGTATCTTCCCGTGCCCGTCCGTCCGCATCGGCACCACACATCCTGTCCCGCATGCCCGGTTTACTTCCTCCGCTATTTTTTCCGCCTTTGCCGGAGTCCGGTTCAGCAGATACACCTTTGCCGCCTTTTTCCATGCACAGAGAAATGTCACTGCCCTAGCCGCGCCCCCGGCTCCAAGAACAATGATTTCTTCTCCTTCCAGCCGGATTCCTTCGCTGCTCATGGCACGGTACAGCCCCATCATGTCCGTATTATAGCCTTTATAGCCGCCCTCCGTCCGGACCAATGTGTTCACTGCCCCGATTTTCCCTGCCATTGCGTCCGTTTCCTTCAGACAGCCGATTACCTCCCCTTTGTAAGGCACCGTCACATTCAGCCCGAGTATATTCAGGGCATAAGCCCCTTCCACCGCTTTCCTTACCTGTCCGCTTTCTACATGAAATGGCACATAAACCAGATTATGTCCGTTTATCTGCGCCAGCGTATTATGGATTGCCGGGGACATGGTATGTTCCACCGGATTCCCGATCAGGCCGCACAATCTGGTATGGCCGTCTATCTGGTTCATCTTCCCGCTCTCCTTCACTGTCTGATTTTTGCTTGATTAGGCTTGATTTTTTAGCCCGAGACTTTTATGCCTTGCCATTCGTTTGATTTTTATTCTACATTTCTATTCTGCATTTCTATCTCCGTTTTCACAGTTTTTTCTGCCGTTGATAAAAATGCAGCACTATTTTTTCTAAATAGCGTTTCAGCACTATCTGTATCTCTTCCTTGGGATGTATAGGCTTTACAAGAAAAGTCCTGATTCCCGCTTTTTTGGCTCCCCAGATGTCCGTAAATAGTTGGTCGCCGATGAATAGGGTATTTTGCTTAGATGTGTGCAGCCGTTCCATTGCCTTATAGTAATTGGCAACGCCCGGCTTCCCTGCCTTATGGATGTACTCCGCTCCTACTGCATCATTGAACATTTTCACCCTTGGCTCCTTATTATTGGACAGGAGCATTATCCCATACCCCAGTTCTTTCAGTCTCCGAAACAATGCAATGCTTCTGTCATCCGCCGGAGCGCCATGCGGAACCAGCGTATTGTCAATGTCAAAAAGAATGCCCCTGTATCCCTGCCCATACAATTTTTCAAAATCAATCCCATAGGCAGAGTCTACATATTCGTCCGGATAAAACTTCTGAAATACTCCCATTCCTGTCCTGTCTCCTTATTTATCCAATACTTTCTTTAACTCATCCATAAAAGTATTGATATCCTTAAATTCTCTATATACGGAAGCAAACCTGACATAAGCCACCGCATCCATGTCTTTCAGCTTATTCATTACCAGTTCGCCTACTATCTGACTGGACAGTTCCCTCTCTTCCATATTGAACAGTTCCGTCTCCACTTCCTCCACCAGACGGCTGACCTGGCTGGTGCTAACCGGTCGTTTATGGCATGCCCGAAGAACCCCTGCCTCGATCTTGGCACGGTCATAAGCCTCCCTGTTTTCATCTTTCTTAATGATGATTAAGGGTATGGAATCTATTTTCTCATAAGTCGTGAACCGTTTTCCGCATACGTCACAGATCCGGCGGCGCCTGATGGAATTGTTCTCTTCTGCCGGCCTGGAATCTATCACTCTTGTATTCTCATGTCCGCAAAATGGGCATTTCATAAATTTATCCTCCTATTCCAGTACCGCATCCGGTGCGGCTTCCGGGCATTTGATACTCTCATGCTGTTTCCCGGCTTACTGCTGCAGAAGCTGGAATTGTTCCACTTGTTCGTTCAGTGTGATCGCCTGTGCCGAAAGTTCCTCGCTGGTGGCCGAAGTTTCTTCCGCCGTAGCCGAATTGCTGGTCACTACCATGGAAATCTGCTCCACGCCTTTTTCAATTTCCCTTACCGACACTGCCTGCTTATCGGATGCCGTCCTGATATCGCCTACTCCAATCAGAATCTTATCCAGTTCGTCCATTACTTTATTCATGGAATTCGATGTTTCTTCCGTAATATCATTTCCTTTGCTGATTTCTTCCAAAGATGCCTCGATCAATTGCCTTGTTTTAACGGAAGACTGTGCACTGTCCTCCGCCAGCTTCCGTATCTGATCCGCTACTACGGCAAACCCTTTTCCGGCATCTCCTGCCCGCGCCGCTTCAATTGCCGCATTCAGTGAGAGCAAGTTGGTCTGTGACGCAATGTCCTCTATATCTGCAATGATATTCTTAATTTCCTGCGATGCAGTCTTGATGGATTCCATGGCGTTCATCAGTTCCGTCATTTTCTTCCTGCTGATTTCCGCTTCACCGCCCACATTCTTTGCATTGTCATGCAGAAGATCCGTCGCCCGGCTGTTCTCTTCCACCTGCGCCGTGACTTCCGTAACCGTGGCCAGCAGCTGCTCTACCGCAGAAGACTGATTTGCAGCCCCCTCTGCCAAAACCTGTGCAGAATTAGCCAGTTCCGAAGAGCCTACCGCTACCTGATCGGCCACATTCTGAATGCCTCCCAGCACTTCGCTGATATGGCTTACCATTTCCCGTAAATCAGTTAAAAGCGGCCCATAATCACCCGTATACTTCTCCCTGCAGCCTGACTTGACATTAAAATTCCCTTTATTCAGTTCCGACACAATATAAGAAAGATCATGAATAATCATCTTTATGGATGAACTTGTTTCACGGAAGCATACCGCCAGCTGCCCCAGTTCATCGTCGGATTCATATGTAACATGAATGCTGAAATCGCCTTCTGCCATTTGCTTTGCCGCCTCTTCCAATTCCTTCACCGGCTGTACCAGAGACAGCACGACGGAACCGGAAACCTTCAGCACAAGCACAAGATTCAGCACGGCAACTACAAGCAATACGATAATTGCCACAATCTTTACCGCAGGATATCTACCCAAAAGGGTCATGCCCAGCACCCCAACTATGACGGTAAAAATATATGCTGCTAACATAGAACCGAATACTGCCATTATCTTCTCTTTAATTTTCTTGCCTTTTAATCTCTCTTCCATCCTATTCTCTCCTTTGGCCTTAGAATGTGTCCGAAAAACATCTTTCACTTCGGCAATCCCCTGTCAGGTTCTTACTTTGCCTATACTTCATTGTATCAAAATATAGTGTATGGAGCAATATAGAAATATATTTTTATAAAATAATCAATCCAGAATAACTCTGTTGATTTTACCTGCCGCATCTCCTACCATGGCGCCGCAGACCACATACTGACGTTCACCGTCGGAACTGCCGTCCAATGTCACAAGGAAATGATAAGGAGTCAGTTCTTCCCAGCCTTCCCTCTCGTTCTTACCCATTTCCCTCATCCCATACATCTGCTCCAGATAACTTTCACATCCCTCATAGGTCGTATAATCAAATCTGCGCAGAATATCGCTTCCCTCATCATAATAAGCCGCAAAAATCTCATAGGTCAGCACATTATCGGGCAGATACACATAAAATTTATCATGCCCGTCAAAAAAATCCGGATTCTCGAACAAATGCAAGTCTTCAAAAAGCCCGCCTTCTTCGTCTTTTCCGTGTATGATTGTATTGAAATCACACATATTCATCATATTCGGCATTTCTGTATATAAGGCGCCTGCTTCCCCTTCCGCTCCGTCCGCACTGTGCGTTTTATAATAGTCATCGGATACCGGGCTTTGCAGCAGAGGATAGTCTATCTCCGTGCCCGGCACATAGAGCCAGGCAAAAATATCCGGATTTTCTGCCTGCAGTGCCTCAAAATCAATATGTCCGTCCGCTGCCGTCTCATTCAGAATGCCTGTCTGCGGCTGCGCTGCCTCTTCCTTCTCTTCCGGCACAGTTGCCGGCTCCGCCTCCCCGCCGGAAGCCCCGCACCCGGCAAAAGCCAAGGCCGACAATGTAAACAATAACATAATCCCGGTTTTCGGTTCTATTTTCTTCATTATTTCATTTCCCTTCTTTTCAGCTTAATATTCCTGCATCGGAACTTTGCCCGGACAGAAACTCAGATAGTCTTTGCACAAAAACAGCACCGACAGAATATCGATACTCTGCCGATGCCGTCGGGCTATATTTCCCCGATTAACATTATCCTATTCGTCCCCGTCTGATTCCGCGGAAGACATCGGGATCGCCCTCGGCGGCGTGACACCGTCCGGATTCATTGTACACTGTCCCTGGAATACTGCATTTTCGTCCACAATCAGGCTCTTTGTACGGATATTTCCGATAATCTTTCCGGTAGATGCCACTTCCGTCCTCCCGCCCGATAGCAAGTCGCCTTCTATCGTCCCGGCTATCATAATATTATTTCCTTTAATATTGCCTACCACTTTGCCGGTGGAACTGATTACAAGCGTCCCTTCCGAACTCACATCCCCATTTACATTCCCTTCCACGCGGATGGCTTCGGTAGCTTTGATATTGCCTTCCACTACCATATCCGCACCGATGATGCTCCCGATTTTCGCATTAACCTGTTCGGTTGTCTTTCTTCCCAACATACACTCCTCCTAATGTCATCCATTAATTTCAATTAATTCCATCGGATCCACATATGTATCATCCTTACGGATACTGTAACCGGTATCTGTATTTTCATCATCGATTACAAATAAAATGGATCCCCTCGCCACTTCGTTGCCTTCCTTGACCATCGGATTGCCTCCATTGCGGTATACGGAAACATATCCGTTTCCATGATCAATGCTGATAAGGTTTCCGTAAGCCGCGTCTTCACCTACCGACAGCACGGTGCCTGCGCCGGAGGAAATGACATTCGTGCCTGCCGCTGCAGTAAAAATAACTTCTTTCCTTTCCTCATTGGCACGCATTTCCGATGCTTCATCCCCATCGCCGTCCTCCTGCCCTTCTTCCGCCTTTATCTGCGCCGTACCGCTCATAGGAAAGCCCTTGGGAAGATGTTCCGCTTCTTCTTCCGCTTCCAAGGCCTGCTCCGCTTCCACCTTCTGATTTACGGTGTCGCTCAAAATGGAAACGGTCTTTTCCAATTCCGCTATTTCCGTTTCCAATGCTTTCTTCTCCAATTCCAGCTGGTCATTGGCCTCTTTCATCTGAGCAATCTGATCCAACTGCTTCTTGCTGCGTTCCATGGAATCGGACAAAGTGATGGAGCTATACACCACATAGCAGATTGCGGCCACAAACAGGGCAAAAGTCACTAGGGAAACCGCCCCTACCGCCCCTGCTCTGATGTGAAATTCCCTATGATGCTTCTTGGCAGAATCAGACATTATCATGACTGTATAGCTGATTTTACTCTTCCGCAAATTAAGCTTCATTAATAAGTCACCTCCAGTAACTTTTCTTATTTTACCACAAGTGACACAATAATGACAACTTTATTTAATAATTTGGTAATAAATGTTTAAAAATTTTGTTCCTTTTACCTTTAAACATCCAGTTTCATATCACCGTCCTGGATCCAGTTTTTCTTTCTCATAAATGCGGAAGCCGCAAATGCAAGTATTCCGGGCAGGACAAAATGCATCAATGCAATCTGCAACAATGCCGTTCCGGAAGACATGCCGCTTTCCGTCATCGTCTGATAAGCATTGATCTGCCCTACCAGCCCCGCCGTCCCCATGCCGGAACCGGTAGGATTGTTGACCATTTTAAATACCATCGTGGAAACCGGGCCCAAAACCGCACTGGCAAAAATTGCCGGAAGCCATATCACAGGCTTTTTCACAATATTCCCAATCTGCAGCATACTGGTTCCCAGACCCTGCGCCAACAGACCGTTCACTTTATTCTCCCGGAAAGATACCACTGCAAAGCCTATCATATTGGCACAGCAGCCTACCGCGGCAGCCCCTGCCGCAATCCCGTCCAGCCCTAAAATAATGCCCAATGCCGCGGAACTGATAGGCAGCGTCAAAATCATCCCCATAAGCACGGAAACAATTACTCCCATGACAAAGGGTGCCTGCACTGTCCCCCAATTAATAATGGCTCCCAGCCATGCCATAAACGCGGAAATCGGCGGTCCAAACACCAGCCCCACTGCCGAACCGGCGGTAATGCATGCGAAGGGAGTTACCAAAATATCCACTTTTGTCTTTCCTGACACCAGACGCCCCACATAGATGCCGGTCACTGCCGCAAGGAAAGCCCCCAAAGGCTCCCCCGGGCCTGCCAATACCATAGCCCCCTCTGCCAGTACCGTCCCTTCAATCATTTTGCCCGCAAAAGCCCCCACCATCCCGGTAGTCGCCGCCGATAAAGTAACCAGCGGACTTTCCCTGAACTTCAGCGCCACTCCGCAGCCAATCCCGGCACCGGTCACCGCCGCCGCCGTTTTCCCTATCAGAAACAGATATTCCCCTGCGCTTCCCGGAATCAGATTCCCAATCTGCTGAATAATCGTGCCGATAATCAGTGTGGCGAACAGCCCCGAGGCCATCCCGCCCAGCCCGTCAATAAATATTTCGTTCAATAACTTCTTTACTTTTTCCATTTTGCTCTCCTCACTCTTCTTCCAAGACTTCCGATCCGCAAAACCGCATATGGATGCATTGTCTTGTCTGCTGTCTTGTCACCAAGAACAAGGATAACATATTTTCTTTATTTCATCAAGTATCCTTTGCTGTTTAATTCCGCTTCCACTCGGTTCAGTATCTCATCCGTATCCGCTTCCACCGTATGGAAATGGATGCCCCCGGTAAGCCTGCACAAAGGGCTTGTCCTATATTCCTGCGTCCTTTCCACAAATGCCTCCGCATCCGCCCTGCTGTTAATAATCAGATCCGTTGCAATCTGCCCGTAAATTCCGTGCTCCACTGCCACATCTCTGATTTGGCCTCCATGATCCACAATGGCATAGAGTTCATCCAATATCTCTTCCTCCTTATGTTTTACCTTAAAGGTTCTCTGCCGCTTAAGCTTTTCCTGTCTGCCGGCAAACAGAAGATAGCCTTTATTGGTGGAAAGGATGTTTTTATCCGTAGCGCGCAAAAGAGCAATGTCCTGAACAATCACCTGTCTGCTGACCCCTAATAGCCTTGCCAGTTCCGTTCCTGATACGGAATGCTGCCGCTGCTGCAGTATTTTCAGGATTTCCTTTCTTCTTGTTTCACCATCCAGCATATGCCTGTCCTCTCCTTTCTGGCTTCTTTCATAAACAGCTATATTATACGAAAAGACTTTATATATGTAAAGCTTCTGACATGGATGGGTACGGAAATAACAAGAAAAGGTATCTGCCCGAAAGCAAATACCTTTTTCATGTAAAAGGGGAATTTTACATTGATTAAATGAAGTTCATCATTTAATCTTTATTGACTATATCATTTTTTCCTCTTTTTGTATTTGCACAATATTGTTTATTTTTATATAAACTATTGTCTGAAATATTTTATCTGCTTGATACCGCCCTCTTCTTTCCTCCGCAACATTTTTTACATTTATTTTCATTATTTTCCTTTACATTTCCATTCACATATGCTATTCTAATTGTGTCGCGTACTAACACGATAAGATATATATTTTTGGAGGTATCTGAAATGAACAAAGGTACAGTAAAATGGTTTAATAACCAAAAAGGTTACGGCTTCATCTCTGATGAGCAGGGCAATGATGTATTCGTACACTACTCAGGACTTAATATGGAAGGTTTCAAATCCCTTGAAGAAGGCGCTTCCGTAGAATTTGAAGTAGTTAACGGCGAAAAAGGACCTCAGGCCGTAAACGTAACAAAGTTATAATTTCACAGCAGTAAATTATAACCCATTAATCAGTATCAACATGTGCCTTTTTATAATATTGTTATGCTTTCTATTGGAATAATGTTAAAGATTATTTTATTCATGCATCAGAATTTGTAATATGGTAACAGATTTGGTAACGGATTAAGGAAAGAACCTATCTTGCATCGGATAGGTTCTTTTTTGTCCTTTTTTATATTGTTTCATCCGCAGACTGCTTTTCGTCCGCTCCGTCCGTGCCGCCATACATCCATGCAATCACATCCGAAAATTTCATATTCCCTCCGAACAAATCCAATGCGCTGCCAATCGTGACGTTCACCCGTTCCTTCCCCAGCATCCTCAGAAGTTCCAGATCTTGAAAGTCATGGACACCTCCCGCATATGTGACGGGCAGTTTCCCCCATTCCCCCAGCAGGGAAACTATGGGCCGTTCTATGCCCTCTGCTTTTCCTTCCACGTCCACGGCATGCACAAGGAATTCACTGCAATAAGCGGAAAGCAGATCAAGCGTCTCTTCGTTCAGTTCCGCCTCCGTATAATTCTGCCACCGATCGGTTACGATATAGTATGCGCCGTTTCTCTTCCGGCAGCTTAAGTCCAGTACCAGCCTCTCCCTCCCTATCAGATCCGCCAATTCTTTCAGACGGCCGTAATGTATGTTTCCTCCTTGGAATACATAAGAGGTAACGATGACATGACTGGCACCGGCGTTTAAATATCCGACGGCATTGCCGGGATGAATTCCGCCCCCTATCTGCAGCCCGCCCGGAAAAGCTTTCAATGCCGCCATCGCCTGCATCCTGGAAGCTTCATAATGCTCGCTCCCCTCACGGTTCAGCAAAATAATATGTCCGCCCCTTACTTTATATTTTTTGTAAAATTCCGCAAAAAATACTGCATCCTGCTCCGATACGAAATTTTCTTCCGCAGCATTGCCCTCATCTTTCAGGCTGCCTCCTACGATCTGCTTTACTTTTCCGTTATGTATATCTATGCATGGCCTGAATTCCATTTTACTTTACTCCTTTCAGTATATTTTTTTCTTTCATGTGCATAATACTAATACAACATTCAAAATGTTGCACTTAAAATGTATTTTTATGAAAATGGAGGAAAAATTATGAAAAACAGCAAAAAACTGATCTCAGTTTCTCTAATGGTCCTCATGCTCGGTCTGCTTGCTGCCTGTGGCAACAGAAATGCCGCAGACAACACCAACAATGGCAACACATCTAACGGCACCGACAATACCGGCGCAGGTACCACCGATGCAGGCAACGGCAACGCCACTGACGGCGCAGCGGATACCGGCAATACCACCAACGGCACAGGTACCGGAAGTACCACCAACGGCAGCAATGGCACAGGCACTGACGGCAGCACGACAATCAACGGCACTGACGGAAACGACGGCACGGGAACAGGCAACGGCACCGCTGCAGACAATGCAATAGGCACTGACGGCGGAAGCATGGATAACAACACTTCCGACAGTAACGTAAACGATGCAACGGACGGCACAGTCGGAAACGGCAATGGAGGTTCCGTTCTTGACGATGCAGGCAATGCCATAGGAGACATGGCAGATGATATCGCCGACGGCGTGGATGATATTACTGACGACGTAGTCGGCAATGGAGCCAATAACGCAAATAATGCAAATAAACGGTAAGGACAGGCACTTGGCACGGCAGGGCTGAACAGAATTCCTGCCGCTGCCGCATTCTGTCCTCCTTCTAAAAAGCAGGGGATAATCCCCTGCTTTTCTGCTTGCTCCCGCTATCTGTTCCCTTTGCCTCAAAAAGCACTCTCTGCCCCGGCTTCCGCGCTGCTTCCGCAAACGCACTACATCGCTTTCTCTATGATAATGCCGTCCCTATAGGCCTGAAGCAATTCTTCCAATTGGTGGATGCTTTCCTTTAATTCGGCTCCGGCATCCGTATCCGCCACGCTGATGCGTGTATTGCTTGTTTCCAATATCACGGAATCCGAAAAGATGTCCGATTCACGCAAAATCGCCGCTTCCGTTGATTCAAAAGGTTCATGGGCCACCAAACGCATCCCATGGGAATTGGCCACCAGCGTATATCCGGCAATACCGGTTTTCCCTTGATATGCTTTGGAAAAGCCGCCGTCTATGATCAGCAGTTTCCCGCCGCATTTAATGGGCGAATCGCCTTTTTTCAGTTCCACCGGGACATGTCCGTTGACAATATGGGAATGTTCCGTATTCAGGCCAAACTCCGCCAAGATTTTATTGATAATTTCTTCCTTGTCCAGCAAGCGGTAATAACTGTTTTTATGCTCGGTATGGGTTTCCTTCTCTGCAATAAGATATCGCTCAAAGGTCGCCATTTTGTCTTTGCCGAACACCGGCGAATTGGGACCGGCCCAGATATACCATATTATATCCTGCCCTTTCTGCATCTCTGCCGGATTATTTTTGGAATAATAGCCTTTTCTTGCATAATGATCCAATTCGTCATACAGCGCCTTGCCCCGGTATTCTACCCCGTCAATGGTAAATGTCTTGAAATTGCCTTCCTCGTCCATGGGTACGCAGCCATGATAAAGCAGATTGGAATTATGCACCTTATACAGTCCGCCCCTGGCAAACAGAAACCGCACATGGGACTGCAGTTTATCGCATTTGGTAAAAGCCTGCCTCAGCCGCTCCATGACCTGCTCTTCCTCCGGCGTCAGCGCATAAGGATTCTCATGATCTACCGTAGGGAAATCCACATCTTTCATTGTATACCGCTGCCCGTCTATGGTAATGGCCTTATTCTCATAATCAATCTTATCCAGCAGCAGCCTGTCTTCCATATGGAATTCCGGCCGGCGCATAATCAGATTGCCTTCCAGCTTCATCTGAATGATCGATATCGCCTTGTGCATCTTCATATCCAAGCTTAAGT
Organism: uncultured Lachnospiraceae bacterium; assembly: GCA_910586275.1. Taxonomy (GTDB): domain Bacteria; phylum Bacillota; class Clostridia; order Lachnospirales; family Lachnospiraceae; genus Kineothrix. The sequence continues at coordinate 27,696 of CAJUIM010000028.1, forward strand.
CTTTCGTATTATAATCCGTATTATATTTAATGGAAAATGCGTCACAGTTCACATCCCCATATGTCTCCAGCGCAAAAGTAGCCAACGGTATAAGGTTTATTCCATATCCTTCCTCCAGCGTATCCAAGTTCCCGTATCGCGCTGACATCCTTATGACATTGGCAATGCATGCCAGATGCCCGGATGCCGCCCCCATCCATACAATGTCATGGTTGCCCCACTGAATATCCACGGAATGGTACTGGCTCAATGTGTCCAAAATCACATGAGGCCCCGGCCCTCTGTCAAAAATGTCTCCCACAATATGCAGATGGTCAATGACCATCCTCTGTACCAGATAGCTGAGTGCCACAATAAATTCCTGCGCCCGGTCAATCCGTATAATTGTGTGAATAATCTCGTTATAGTAAGCTTCCTTATCCTGAATCTCTTCTTTTTCCGTTATCAATTCTTCGATAATATAGGCAAAATCCTTGGGAAGGGCTTTTCTCACTTTGGAACGGGTATATTTGGAAGCCACACGCTTAGTAATCTGTACCAAACGATGCAGCGTAATCTTATACCAGTCCTCAATATTGTCCTCTTCCTGCAGCACAATCTCCAGCTTTTCCTTGGGATAATAGATCAATGTTGCCAAGCTTTTCTTGTCCCTGCTGCTCAGAGTATTCCCGAACTCCTCGTCAATCTTCCGTTTCACCGAGCCGGAGCCGTTTTTCAGCACATGGTTGAACTGCTCATATTCTCCGTGGATGTCGGTCAGGAAATGCTCCGTCCCCTTCGGCAGATTAAGGATTGCCTGCAGATTGATGATTTCCGTCGATGCTGCGGCTATGGTCGGATACTGATGTGCCAAGCTCCGCAGATATTTCAATTCCAAATCGTCCATCTTACTCCCCGCCTTTCCCCTATCCGATCACATCGCTCATGTCATACATCCCTGCCGGTTTCCCTGCTAGAAATTTAGCCGCTTGGATGGCTCCTTTCCCAAAGACTGCCTTGGAATAAGCGGAATGGGAAAAAGTGACTACTTCGTCCGGTCCCGCAAAGATTACATCGTGCTCCCCTACAATGGTACCGCCCCGCACCGCCGCCAGCCCGATTTCTTTCTTCGGCCGTTTCTGCCGTCTCCCGCTCCTGTCATACACATATTCATATGCATTGTCCAATTCCTCATTGATGGAATCGGCAAGCGCAAGCGCCGTTCCACTGGGTGCGTCCACTTTCAGATTATGATGCTTTTCCACGATTTCAATATCGAACCCGGCAGGTGCCAGAATCCCCGCCGCCTCTTTCAGAAGCTTCAGCAGCATATTGATGCCCAAAGACATATTGGCCGACTTCAGAATGGCGGTCTTGACAGAAGCCTCCTTCACTTTCCCAAGCTGTTCTTCCGAAAGTCCCGTAGTGCAAAGCACGCACGGCAGGCCCTTCTCCGCACAATAGTCCAAAAGCCCGTCCACTGCCTGGGCAGTGCTGAAATCAATCACTGCATCCGCCTCTACGCTGCAAAGTTCCATGCTTTTAAATACCGGATATGCATTCCTTCCGTCGTCATAGGCATCCACGCCCGCCACAATTTCTATTTCATCATCCGCTGCCGCCAGCCCGGTTATGATCTGTCCCATCTTGCCGTTGCAGCCGTGCATAATTACTTTCGTCATTCTTGTCCCCCGTGCCCGCTTCCGCGGACTCCATGTCTGTAGTTGTAACTATTGTTTCCTTATATATATCTGAAAATGCTTTCTGCCGGATGAATCCGGCAGTTTGCGGGAAGTTGGCCGTAAACGAAGAAGCCGCAGCAGCACCGCTTCCCGCCCTCCAAAGCGTGTTTGAAAATTGCTTTCCGGCTGCTTTACAGAATACCGAATTCCTTCATTGCCTTTTCCAGCTTCGGCACATTCGCCTCCTCCATATCCGTCAGCGGCATCCGCAAAGAACCGGCTCCCTTGCCCATCAGGTTCAGCGCTTTCTTTACCGGAATAGGGTTGACTTCACAGAAAAGCGCATTGTACAGATCCAATGCCTTTAACTGCAGGGCACAGCTTCCCGCCACGTCCCCTGCAAAGAATTTACTGCAGATTTCATGAGTTTCTTTCGGAGCCACATTGGAAAGCACCGAAATAACTCCTTTTCCTCCGAGGGAAAGCAACGGCACAATCTGATCGTCATTGCCCGAATACAAATCCACTTTCCCTTCCGCCAATGCCATCAGCTTCGCAACCTGCGATATATTTCCGCTGGCTTCCTTCACTCCCACAATGTTCTCCACCTCGCTGCAGAGCCTCACCACTGTCTCGGGCAGAAGATTGCATCCTGTCCTGCCGGGCACATTGTACAAAATTGCCGGTATTTTAATGGCATCCGCAATGGTCTTGAAATGCCGGTAAAGTCCGTCCTGCGTCGCCTTATTATAGTAGGGGGTCACCAAAAGAACCGCATCCGCACCGGACTTCTCCGCCTCCTGCGACAGATAAACCGCCGTCTGCGTACAATTGGAACCGGTCCCCGCCACCACCGGCACACGCCCTGCCGTCTGGTCCACACAATATTTAATGACAGCCAAATGTTCCTCATGAGTCAGCGTCGATGCCTCGCCGGTAGTTCCGCATACAATGATTGCATCCGTCCCGTTCTTTATCTGGAACTCCACCAACTCCGCAAACTTTTCATAATCCACATCTCCGTTCTCTTTGAAAGGTGTCACGATCGCCACACCCGCACCGGTAAAAACAGCCATACTTATTCCTCCTTATTTAAAATTCCGCTTCTGCCGTCCGTAAAAAAACAAAGCCGGCACAGCGCGCACCGACTTATGATTACCTAATAACAAACGACACGTTCTGCGGCCGTTCTTGCGTTAATAAAATAACCCCGGATAGCGCTCCATCATATTGATGACAGTCATGCAGTTCTTCACTGCATGCCCAAGAACATGGCCTGAGGGATTCCATGCCCTTTCGGCGTCTTTTCCTTTCGTCTTCCTTCCTCTGTGCCCTCCACATCGGAAAAACTACTGATAAAAAACGCAACCTCTATCTCTCACTTATGAAGTTATCATATCATTATGTGATTTAACTGTCAATCTGTGATTTCTTATTTGACGCAAATCTTTTCCATTTTGGTCACTTCGTCCGCCAGCCGGCATACTTCATCGTTCAGCATAATCCCTGTCATGACAATATCCATATCCGTATCCGCCCCGGCCTCCAGCAGATTCTTCAGTTCTTCCACTGTTATAATATGATTGTCAATCAGGCCGAGTACCTCGTCCAGTATAAGCAAATCACATTCCCCGGTAGTCAGTACTTTTTTGGCAAAATTCAGGCCGTTCCTTATATTCCCTGCTTCCTCCTGCCGCTGTTCCTGTGAAAGCAACGCAAAATTCTCATCCGTTTTCTCAAAACAGAACAGCTTAATCTCAGGCTCCAGCCTCCGCATAAATTCGGATTCCTCCTGCCCCTTTCCCTTTAAAAACTGAATAATGACCACGCTTTTCCCACGGCAGGCCATCCACACAGCCATCCCTAATGCCGTGGGAGTCTTGCCATGGCCATCTCCGCTGTAAATATATTTTTTCCCCATCTTTTTCGGCTCCTATGTATTTTTACGACATATGGCCTATTATAACACAAATATACGTCTAAAGCAATCACTTTATTGAATAAGTTCCAATTTGCTCACGGACACTTCATATGCAATCCGCTTTTCCAGCTGTTCTTCCGAGATTTTCTTCATATATTCCCGGCTCTGTATCCGGCCCCATACGGCACACCTTGCCCCTACTTCAAAATTACTGGCAAACCTTGCGTTTCTTCCCCAGCAGATGCAGGGAATATAATCCGATTTCCCGTAAGGCCTGTTCACTGCCAGAAGCAGATCCGCAATCTCCCTTCCCAGAGGCGTCTTTCTGTAAATCGGTTCTTTACAAATATACCCGTCCAGAAAAATCTGATTGGACTTCGTATTTTCCCCGATTTCATCTACGAATTCTATTTCCCTTGCAAACACGGAAAGCACCAGCTTATTTTTTCTCTCCTCATGCCGGTTATAGGAACGGAACTGCCCGTTCACCACTATGTACATCCCTTTATAATCCCCGTTTACGTCAAGAAGCCTCTCCGATACCATAAGCGGAATGATATCTATGGAATCGCTCAAACGTTCCACGCTCACATCTACCATATAGAAACCTTCGCCGAATATCTCATGGCTGTAAGTAAAATCGCTCACGATTTCTCCCATGATTACCACTTGGTTATTTTCAATTACCTTATCTGTCATTCTTAGTTCTCCCTTCTTATTTTACGCTTTAAGAATTTTTTCCCGTAATGTAATACTAATATACCTCATTTCCTCCCAAAAAAGAACCTGTAAGTCACCGCGTAAAATGCCGGTTTGACCGGAAAGCATAGGATTTGCGCCGTTTCCGGACATATTAAGATTTCATGAATTTTCAGATGCTTTATAAAAGATATCGGATATATTGGGGGAAGTGTGAAGGTTATGGGGGAATCTTATCTGTTTTTTTGGCGGATGAGGGGGCTGAAATATCAGGGCAACAGCATTTACTTTTCAGGTGAGAACAAAATTTTTAAAAACAACTC
>CAJUIM010000029.1 GCA_910586275.1 uncultured Lachnospiraceae bacterium
CTTCCGGATACCAAGCGGCAGAAATTAAATTTGCGAAAAAATCTTGACACTATCGCCCTTTTCCCCATTCATGGCTGCTTCCTTCCTCAGTTTTCTCCGCGTTCCGTTGGAACGTTGAAAGTCGAAACCTAATATCTTACCAAAATAAAAATGCTAGGCAATCAATAAATCCTTGCATAACATTTTCTTATTTTCCGTTTACTTGGCATTAGTCATAAGTTTTACAATGTTTTCTTATGGGCTACTGCTCTTCCCTACACTCCCTTTTCCACTATCTCCTCAATAAAATCCCGCCACTGCCTATAAATAGCCTCCCCATTGGCAATCTTCGCGATTTCCCTAGCCTTCTCCCCTAGCTGCTCTGCATATTCCGGGTCCTCTATCAGCCGGCAGATTCCGTCCTCCAATGCCTTTTGATCTTTTATCGGAATAAGCAGGCCGTTTACGCCGTTTTCCATCACTGTCCGAGGCCCGCCGCAGGGACAGTCAGTGGCAACAATGGGCAGCCCCAAAGCCATAGCCTCCAGCAGCGCATTGGGAAGCCCCTCCCAATCCGAGGAAAAAGCAAAAACCGCAGCATCTGTCAAGTCCTTTTCCAAAGTGTCGCTTGCTCCCATCAGCCGGATATAATCCTGGGCCTGATTTTCCGCAATGATGCTTTCCAATATCTCCTTTGTCCCGTCATAAGAATCGCCGCCATAAATCTTTAATAGATACTCAGGATGCTTTTTATGGACTTCCACAAAGGCCCGCAGCAGCATGGGCTGATTTTTAAAATCCACCAGCCGCCCGGACTGCACCACTTCCTTCTTTCTTCCGTCAGGCTTGGGCACACCGATATATTTACTGTTCAGCGGGTTTAAGATTACCTTGGAATTTTTCTGCAGGTAAGGGGCAAAAAATTCCCGCTGCCCTTCCGTCTGGAACACACATCCCGCTGCCCGCGGAAACAGAAAGGGAATCTGCAGCTTATCGCTCCATGCATCGTAATGCCCCACAGGATCCGTGCGGATGGATATCAGCACCGGAACTTTCGTTCCCGGCACGGCCATCAATGCCCTGTAATTTGCCCGCTGCGCAAAGGCAATTAAAATATCCGGCTTTTCCCGCAGCATAAACTGCCGCAGATATCTCACCCGGAGCAGAAACTTCCGGATCCGGTTTTTTTTCTCGTCCTCCGGTTTCAGCCCCACATGGATTCTTTTTACCCTGGAGTCCGTCCGAAATTCATTTTCTCCCTGCCATTCCGTGGCAATCAGCACTTCGTGCCCCTCCCCCGCGAACTGATCCGCCAGATTTGTGACCACCCGTTCCGCCCCTCCCTGTTCCAGGCAGTTCAGATGAAATGCTATTTTACGCTTCATATCTTTCTCCATCCTTCCGGGCTGTCCTGCTATCTCGCTTCCTCTGCCCACTCCCTCAGCCGTTCCGTATAATATCCGTCCGAAAAATCACCGGCCCGCTTCACCGCCGCCCTGCAGTATGTCTCTCTGTACGGCTCCTCGCCAAGCATATGTTTCATTTCTTCCGCCAGCAGCCTCTCTTCCTCCGTAATGACATCCGCCTGCAAATTTTTCTCCGGGCTCATATTGCCAATCAGAATGCCATAAGACTCGTTTTCTCCCTGCAGAATTTCCCTGGGGCCTGTCAGACAGTCCGTGGCAATTACCGGTACCCCCAGAGCCATTGCCTCTATCAGCGCATTGGGGAACCCTTCATGGTAGGAAGTCAGCACATATAGCTGTGCCGCGCCAAGATACGGGAAAGGATTCCTTTTCAGCCCCGTAAAGCAGACCCCGTCCCCTACCTGCAATTCTTCCGCCAGAACCCGGTATTCTTCAAATTCCCCTTCACCGATCAGCAAAAGTTTTGCATCGGGAATCTCCCGGCGCACCAGAGAAAATGCCTTAATCAGATGCCAGAATCCTTTTACGTCGTCTTCCCGCCCCATGGATGCGATAATATTTTCCCTGTTATCCCACGGCAGCAGCGGTTCTTCCCCACTCGCTTTCTCTCTCAGGTCGGCCACATCCAAAGGATTGTAAAGTGTCACTGCCTTGCCGCAGCCATACTTTTCCCTTACTTCTTCCTCAATCCGTGCGGAACAGCACAGTACCTTGTCCGCCCTTCGGCAGAACAGCCTGATTTTCCCCTGGTTTTCCATATCCATATAACTGCGTATGCCAACCCATATTTTTGCCTGTCTGCCGGAAAATACATTCACAATATTGGCACTGGGGCCAAAGCTATAAGCAATGTCTATATTCAGCCTGCGCTTCCACTTCCGCACCGCACGGCTTCTCTTCACGATATTGACTGCCTTCCCTATCTTGCTGTCCCGCACTCCCATATGGAGGTCTATCACATTCAGCCCTTTTATGTCATAGGCAATATCCTTTGAATCAAATATTAAAATGAAAACATCATAGTACGGCTCCAGCAGCCGCGCCGTGGCCACGCATACACGTTCAAACCCGCCTTGATGAAGCATGGGTACAATCAGCATGATCTTCTTTTTTTCTTCCATTGGTACCTCCATTTTTCCCCAAACTTCATTGCCACCGTCGCAATTGCCCATGGCAGTAAAATTCCTCCAGCTTTAAAGCCTGTTCCCTTACATCGAAGCCCGCTTCTTTTATAATGCCGCACATATCCTCCCGCCCGTATGCCAGATGGCTTTCCACATACTCTGCCCAAAGATCCGGTGACTTATCAATGCTTTCGAAATGCACCAGCCCGCTTAACCCCACTTCCGGCGTGATTCTGTCCGAAATCAGGCAGCGCAGCCCTGCTGCCTGTGCCTCCACCACCGTACCCGGAAGTCCCTCGAAACGGGACGGAAACAGAAAGAAATCAAATGCCTGATAAAAATCCTCCACATTCTTCCGGTTCCCCATAAACAGCACATCCTCTGCCACCCCCAGCTCCTTCGCCTGCGCCTTTACATTCTCCATCCCGTCCCCCTCCCCGAGAAGCAGCAGCACACACCGTTTTCCTTTCACTGCCAGATTCCTGTGCAGCCTTGCAAAAATCTCCGTTAAAAATTCATGGTTTTTGGCATAATGAAACCTGCCTACATGCCCGATTACATAACTGTCCTCGATCTCCAGCCGCTTTCTCAGCCTATTCCTGACGGTTTCCTTATACCGGAATTTTTCGGCATCGATGGCATTGGGAATGAGAAACGCTTTCGGCGAGCCTTCCCAGCCGGCTCCGAACACGGACTTTCCGGCCTCCCTGGAACAGGCAAAGCAATAATCCGCCTGTTTCAGCAGCGGCAGTCGCAGCATTCTGGTAGCCACCCCTTTCGGCCCCCGGTCCACGCCCGCGCTTCTGGCATGGGCACATCTTACCGGAATGCCCGCCCGGCCTGCCTCCGGCAAATAAATAGAGGCAGTACTGGTCATATGTCCCTGCACCACCGCAAACGCATGGTGCTCCTGAAAGAAATTCCGCACTGCCCTCTTATATTCCAGATAATTATATATTTTAAACTTCGGAAGGAGATAAATCTTCCCCCCTAACGCCATGACTTCCTCATCATAAAACTCCGGCTTCCGCTCCCTGCCATTGTCCAAGGCCTGATGCACAAGAAAATCAAACTGCACTTTCTCCCTGTCCATGCAGCGGTACAAATCCATAATACGGCTCTCCGCCCCGCCCAGGCCCAAGCCGCCCAGCACATGCAAAACCCTTACCGGTTGTTCCTTCATATAAGCAGTCCTCCCCGCTATAAAAACTTTACCAGCAGATGCTTCACTGCCGCCATGCAATATTCCCAAAACCGCCCCAAAAACCCTCTCTCTTCCGGCTGCTGCGCCAAATACTCCCCGAAAGATATCACTTCCTGCCCTTCCAATATGCCCCGGTACCGTTTAAGGTCATCCCCGTCCATGGTATTGGAATGAACCACCAATGTAGTAAACCCTTCCTTCTTTTTCAGGCTGCTTTTCAGCCGGAAAGAAATAGGATAAAAGACCATCCCATGCCAACGGTACGGACGGCTCCCAAAACCGTCGGTTATGCGCCGGAAGCCGGTCTGCGCCAAAGCTTTCAGAGTATTCCCGTCATAGGAATGAGCCGGCGCCATAAAAATATCCGTGGAAATGCCATGGCTCTCCAGAATCTTCCTTCCCTCCTCCAACATTTCCTTCTGCCGTCCGTAAGGCACCCCTGCAAATTCCGAAAAATGGTTAAGGGGAAACAATCCTCCCTTTTTTTCCGTATATACATGACGGTATCCATGCAATGCCACTGTCCAGCCGCTCTGCTGCAGCTGCCTCACATATTTCCAGAATTCTTCCTTTTCCCTGCCCAGGATTAAATTATCATCCTGATTGTCCGGCACTACCCCGATCAACGGCTGAATGCCGTATTCTTCCAAAAGTGACCGAAATGCCTCAAACTTGTCCCAGTCCATGGCCGGAGAAATATCGTCCATCCGAATTGCTATCTTCATCTTCCTGCTCCGTCCCCTGTCATTACAAACATTTCTCTATTCCAGCAAATCCCCCGCTGCCAGTTCCTTTTCCGATTCATAACGGTCAATCAGCAGTGAGCCGTCCACCGTCCGTACAATCGGCTTCCCGTCAAACACATCTGCCACCTCTCCCGGCGCGTATTCCGAAAAATCAATGATTTCATCGAAGGGATGCGCATCCCATATGATGACCTTCTCTTCCCCGCACATGGCAAAAGCTCCGGGGAACGGGGCGGTGACACCGCGGATCAGATTATATATATTCCTTGTCCGTTCATGAAAATCTATTTTCCCGTCTGCGGCCGTACGCTTATTATACCAAGAATCAAAATCCTTCGACTCGGTCCGCACCGTAATGTTTTTTTCCTCGTATGCTTTCAGCAGCTTCCGTATCAGCCGTTTGGAGCATATCATATTTTTATACTGGGCAGTACGGATATTGTCATGAGGGGTAATGGAAAACATCTCCGTGGCAAACACATTAGGGCTGTCCGCCTTTTCGTCATACCGGAACAGATTCAAGTTAAATCTGGTGTCTCCCAGTATCATGGACCAGTTCAGCGGGGATCTGCCCCGTCCGAACGGCAGATAGCCGCTGTTTCCGTGGAATCCATATACTCCGTATGCAAACTTCTCCAGCACATAAAGCGGTATCAGCCGCTGCCATCCCATGGAAACCGCTATTTCAAACTCATTTCTCTCCATGAACTCCCTTGTCCTGTCATCCGTCAGGAAATAGCTGTCCGCCTCAAACACCGGAATCCCATGCCTCTCCGTCAGTACCGAAAGCCCTTTGAATCCCGATACTTGATTCCGGTTCAGCACCTCCCGGCTAATGGTAATCACCAAATCCACCGGGCAGATCTTTTGATGGATAAACTCCACAATATTCTCCGAAGTATCCTTTACCCCGAATACCACAACCTTATATTTCATTCCGGCCGCCTCCTGCAAATTACGCTACATCAGATTTTCTTTATACCACCCGATAGCCAGCTGAATCCCTTTGGCAAAATCATACTCCGGGTCATAGCCCAGCATTTCCTTTGCCTTGGAAATATCTGCATTGGAATCCCTGATATCCCCCAGGCGCGGCGGCCCGAATTCCGGCTCTTTCTCTACGCCCAAGGCTTTGCATAGATCATAATACACATCAATCAAATATTCCCTGCCCCCCGCACCGATATTAAACGCATTTCCTCCTGCTTCGCCGGATGCCAGGCAGGCTTTCAGATTTGCCTCAATCACATTGTCTATATAAGTAAAGTCCCGGGACTGTTTCCCGTCCCCATGAATGACAGGTGTTTCTCCGTTTAAGAGCATCCGGATAAATTTAGGGATAACCGCCGCATATGCCCCGTCCGGATCCTGCCGCCTGCCGAATACATTGAAATAACGCAGCCCGTAGGTATCCAGCCCATACAGTTCCTTATAAAGCCTTCCGTATTCCTCATCCACCTTTTTCGTCAATGCGTAAGGAGACAGTACCTTGCCCTCCGCGCCTTCCTTTTTGGGAAGCTGCGGATGGTCGCCGTAAACGGAGGAACTGGATGCATAGACAAATTTCTTCACGCCGTTGCGCCTGCTTGCCTCCATCATATTCAGCGTTCCCCGGATATTGATTTCTTCATACAGCAGCGGCATCTCAATGCTTCTCGGCACGCTTCCCCATGCCGCCTGATTCAGCACATAATGGGCTCCCTCAGACGCTTCCAGACAGGTATCCAGATTCCTGATATCCCCCTTAATAAAAGTAAACTTTTCCGACTTCGTAAAAGGTTCGATATTTTCGTACTTTCCGGTAGAAAGATTGTCCAGGCACCTTACGGTATATCCCATCTCAAGCAATGCCTCACACAAGTTGGATCCGATAAACCCAGCCCCGCCGGTCACAAGAAAAACACTGTTTTCGTCAAACTTCAATTCCCTATATCCCATTTTCATTTTCTTTTGCGGTATCCCGCAAATCTCCTTTCCCTCTCCTGATTCTATTTCTTATTTCTTTCATACCCCTCTGGAAGTCCGGCTGTCTCCATGCAGGATACGGTTCTTATCGGAACCGCTCATCTGTACGATTTTGCCGCTTCTGTCATAATAGGTAAGCAAGTCGGAATTTTTCACATAGCGGTTCTTCCCTTCTATGTTTTCCAGAAAAAGTTCCGCCTCTTCCCGCCGTTGTGCCATGCCTTTCGGCCTTTGCTCCGGGGCCCGTTCTATAAATCCTTCCGCTTCCGTCACATCCGTCCCGCCGGCTCTGCATTCCGCTTCCAGCGACATCTCCGTAACATCTATGGCCGTCTCTTCCGTCCCCGCCGCTTCCCCGGTTCCCGCCGAGGTTTCCGTGCTGTCGGAATTCCAGAAATCCAACAGCGCGTTCTTCACCGTCCCGAAAAATTGCGTAATTGTATGAACCAGTTCCCCGAGAAATCCCCGCACCTGCTCTGCCGCCCGGCCGAAATCTATGTTTTCCTCCGCGCCCGATGCCTGTTTCTGCCCGTTTCCGATTCCTCCGTACTGACGGCTCTGAGACTGACCGGAAAACTCCGCAATGACTCCCTCCGCCTCTACCTTGGTCTTATCCTCACCGTTTTTTTCCGAATCCTTTCCCCCATGCCCGTAATCCAACGAGAATTTTTCTCCGTTTTCCATGCCTGATTCGGTCTTCGTATTGACCCGCCTATATTCATAATAGCCTTGGTTGTTCACCGGATTTACCATATTTGCCAGCCTTTCCTTCTCACATATTCACTCTGTCCTGATTCCGCCCGCGCAGTTCACGCAATGACCTTTTTCCCATCCCCGCCGGGCAGCCTATATATCCTCTGTAACATTCCGTCAGCAACAGGAAATATGCCGTATAAAAAGGGACGAATCCATAAATCATATACCTTGACAGACACATAATCGTTATGGATACCGCCGCCACGTTGGCAGCTACCGCCAGCAATGCCACTGCCATAACCCGGACGGCCCGGCTCTTCTTATCCTTCCGGTACGCCAAGCCCATCAGCACAAATGCCGACAGATAGATACATGCCGCCACCCAGTTCAATACCGGATGCACCACCGCGATGCTGCGGATCAGCCCGTAACGGGCAATGAGCAGATAATTGACGCACCAACGCGGGAAACAGCCCGGCAGGATCCCTTTCATAATCTTTCCTGCCGTCTCGTCCGCCATCAGGTTCTGTATAATATAATCGCTGGTCACATATTTGTCATAAGTCTGGTAAAACACATCCTCAATCATCTCATACTTAATCGTATCATGCCATTCCTCGATGTGTTCTGTTTTCTCCCGCAGGGAATCTCCCGCATACTTATAATTTGCCTGCCTATCCTCCGTCAGGTCATACATCCGGTAAAAAAAGTCCCTGGCTTCCTCATCCCCAATCCGTTCTCCGTCCTCCCTGTCCGCCGAATACAGAATATTGGTCAGCGTGTTTACCGGCCCATAAGTATTATTAATAAAATGCCCGTTAAAAACCAAATTATAGCTTTTCACCGCCAACAGGCGCAGGACAAACACACAGGCCACCGCCCCGGCCGCCGCCGATACACGCAGCAGTCTGCCGCCCAAGGCCTTCCGTGGCAGTCCTGTCCCCTTGCCGTCTCTTTCCTGCGGCTTTCGGAACACTATTTTTGCCCCCAGCACCACTAACCACATCAGAATGGTCAGCATCATCTGACTCCTTGTCAGCGACAGCACAAACGCCAAACACAGACTGACCGCAGCCGCCCTGCCCACTGTCCTGCGTTCCGTTTCCGCCGCCATCTTAAAGCATTCCGTCATATATATGGTAAAAAGAGGCAGGCAGACCCCCTCGCTCATGACACCGTTAGTCATCACCAGATGCAGCGCCGAAAAAAATATGGTGGTGACATAGGGCAGAATGCCAATCACGGCAACAGCCGCCTCCTGCCACAGGCAAAGCCGGAACCGTCTGCCCACATATTCAGCCATATACCATATGCTGAATGCCGCAAGCATATTCTGAATGATTCCCATGAGAATCAGCCAGCCTTCCCCCTCCCCGCATATGGTCCGAAGCAAAAGCAGGAAGATAGGATACAGCGGTTCCCTATGGATGTGCATCTTCATATACTGATCCGAGTCATTATAAAGACCGGGGCCGAATGCCGCAAACATTCCAAGGAATACCGCCAGAAGCAGCACAAAAAGTGCCGCCGATTTCACCTTTTTAGCCATTACAGCCTCCAATACAGATAACCTTCCCCATACTCGTCCTTGTTAAGCAGTCCCTTGATATCCATCAATACCTTTTCCTTATGCTTTTCATGGAAAAAGCCGGCAATCTCCGCTTTGGATAATTTCTGAAATTCCGAATGGGCTACCGCCACAATTACCGCATCCATCTCTTTTACGTCTTCCAAGCTGCGGAAAGCAATCCCGTACAGACGCTTCGCCTCTTCCGCATCCGCCGCCGGATCCACCACCATAGGCGTAATCCCGTATTCCCCCAATTCCTTATAAATATCTATTACTTTTGTATTTCTTGTGTCGGGACAGTTTTCCTTAAACGTAAATCCCAAGATTGCCACCTTGGCTCCCTTCACCGGAATATCTGTCTTAATCAGATTTTTCACCAGATTTTCCGCCACATATCTTCCCATATCATCGTTAATCCTGCGTCCCGCCAGAATAATGCGGGAATGATACCCCAATGCATCCGCCTTGTACGTCAGATAATAAGGATCTACGCCTATGCAGTGTCCCCCAACCAAGCCGGGGGCAAATTTTAAGAAATTCCATTTTGTGCCTGCCGCATCCAATACCGCCTTAGTGTCAATGCCCATTTTATGAAAGATAATGGAAAGTTCATTCATAAATGCAATATTGATGTCCCTCTGGCTGTTCTCGATGACTTTGGCCGCTTCCGCCACTTTAATGGATTCCGCCCGGTATACGCCTGCTTCCACTACCAGTTCATATACTTTGGCCACCGTATCCAATGTCTCCTCGTCCATGCCGGATACAATCTTCGTAATTGTCTCCAGACGATGCACTTTGTCCCCCGGGTTAATGCGTTCGGGAGAATAACCGATTTTAAAGTCCACGCCGCATTTCAGTCCGGACTCCTTCTCCAGAATAGGCACGCAGATTTCCTCTGTCACACCCGGATATACCGTAGATTCAAATACCACGACGGAACCTTTCTCCAGATTCTGCCCCAGCAGCCGGCTGGCTCCCTCCACCGGGGTCAGATCCGGCGTATGGTCTTCGTTTACCGGAGTGGGAACCGCCACGATATGGAATCTGGCTTCCCGCAGTCTGGAAGCATCCGCCGTAAAATCCACCGTTGTCTTTTTAATGACCTCCGGCCCCACTTCGTTGGTGGGATCCACACCGGCCTGATACAGCGCGATTTTCTCCTTATTTAAGTCAAATCCCACCACTTTAATCTTTTTGGCAAATGCCACCGCTATCGGCATTCCCACATATCCCAATCCTACCAGCGAAAGCTTCTCTTCCCCGTTCACTAATTTCTCATATAATCCCATTTCACAGTCTCTCCTTCCGTTTCTGTTCCGCATCTGCCGTGGCAGACGCTGCATCTTACGCCTTTAAAACCGCATCTATTTCCTCCAGGTACGCACCGATTACCATATCCCGGTCAAATTCCCGTTCCATCTTGGCTCTGGCCGCTTTTCCCATACGAGCCTGCTCCTCTTTGGAAAGGGCCAGAAATTTCTCCAAAGCGCCGATTAATTCATCTGCGCTGGCCGGCATAAAGCCGAACCCCGTCACTCCTTCCTCAAAAGCTTCCCTGCATCCGCTGATATCAGAAGCAATGACCGGCCGCCCCGTCGCCCCTGCCTCTGTCAGCGCATTGGACATGCCCTCATGATAGGACGGCACCACCATGGCGCTCGCCTTCGTGAGAAAGGGATGCACCTCCGTATGGAATCCCCATTGGCTGATAATTCCCTTTTCTTCATATTCATTCAGAAGATCCTGATAATCCTCGTCGCAATAACCGAGAATGGCAAATTCCACGTCTTCTCTGTGCAGCCGCACCGCCGCTTCCAGAAATTCCATAATGCCCTTATCCTTCATCACCCGTCCCATAAAAAGAAAAACCGTCTTTCCTTCCCTAGGGTACTCTTCAAAGGTATGCCTTTTCAGGTTTACGCCGGATCCGTTCACAAGCCGGGCCTTTTTTCCCTTTATATGATATCCTGCAAAAATGCCCATGTTTTCTTTGTTCTGGAAAAAGATGCATTCCGCCTTCCTTAATCCCGCCCGGTACATGGCAACGATCATTTTCAGAAACAGCCCCTTCCGCTCAAACGCGCCTCCCAGCCCGGTTATTGTGGCAATATAGGGAATCCGCAGAAGCCGGCAGGCAAATCCTCCATATATATTCGGTTTTATCGTATAAGTAATCACCAAATCCGGTTTTATCTGTTTGAAAAGCCTATAGTATGAGAGAAAAAGCTTCCCGTCCTCCCTGGGGTTCACCCCCCGCCTGTTAATAGGAGTGGTAATAATTTCACAGCCTTCTTCCTCCAGTTCCCGAACTTTGGTATCGTCTGGAACACTGATGACTACCCTGTGTTTATCCAACAGCCCAACCAGCAGTTCATTGCGGAAATCGTACAGCCCGCCGGAAGAGTTGATCAATATAAGTACTGTACTCATCTTATCTGACTATCTCCATATCATTCATATCTCTGATTGTAATTTCATTATACTTCATCATGCAGATTCCGGCCCGGTAGCAGCCGACAGAATCCCGATTGCTCTCTCCCCGCAGATTCCTTATGACTTGTTCCGGCATATTCACCCCACATTCATAAGCATGGGGATAACCGCCGCCAAACCGCGGATTCACCTCCGAAATATAATAAGTGTCCTTCACTTTGAAAAGATCTATATCTATCATACCACAGAAACCGCATTTTTCCACGAATTTCTCGATTAAGGCAAACAGCTCTTCATCCTTTACGGAAACCGACTTGTCCGTTTCCCCCGCCCTCATCTTAATCTTCTCTTTCAGGAAAACAGAGGTACATTTTCCGGTCAGCATATCCACATACACATCGGCTCCATACTCCGTGCCGTCCATGTACTCTTGTATCATCAGATCGTCATATAAGGAAAACAGCACTTCTATTTCCTTATCGCTGTACACTTTATTTATATTGATGCTGGCACTGCCCTTTACCGGTTTTACAAAGACCGGATAAGAAATCTCTCCCTTCTGCAGCCCTTGGTAAAATTCCTCTTTCTCTATATAGCATTTCCCGGTAGGTATCTGCATCCCGCACAGCATCCGATACATCCTATACTTATCAAAACAGGTTTCCACCAGTTCATAAGGAGAAACAATGGGCGTTGCGCCCACCGCCAAAAAACGTTCCCGTTCCTTTGCCAGCATGCTAAGTTCAGGGTCGATCAGCGAAAAGACTCCTTTTATATCTTCTTTCCTGCAAATATCCAGAATAGTATCCAGATAATCCGGTGCCGTAATTCTCGGCACCAGATAGAATCGGTCCGCATCATACACTGCCGGCGCCAGATTGGAACAGTCCGTGGCTATGACTTTTCCCTCGTTCCCCAGCTCCTTCTTAAAGTACTGCACCACTTTATTTCTGGTTCCTGCACTCAATATCAATAGATTCATTTTGCATACCTATACCTTTCTCCCAATCTGTAAATAATCTGCTCTCTGCGCAATGCCATTAAACTGCAGCCTGCTTCGGGAATGCCGTTTCTGACTCGGACCAAATGCCGGCACTTCGGCCCCCTATTTCAGGCACGTTCCAATGCATCGAAAAAGAGCGGTGCTCCCCCCGTATGGATAAAAAGTATTTTCCTGTCCTGTATTCCTTTCTCTTTCAGGTACTGCAGCATTCCGTGAAAAGCCTTGCCCACATAAGTAGTATCCATGGCAATCCCCTCCCGATGCATGACAGATGCTATTGTCTGCTTTATTCCGTCCGTATATTTCCCATAGCCGCCGCATCGGTAAGCATCCGTAAAGATCAGGCTTTCCTCCCGGTAAAGACCCGCAAAATCCGCCCCCAGATAATCCCGTATGCTCCCTTTGACCACTTCTCTCCCTCTGGCTTCCTCTCTTGCAATGCTGATTCCCACAATCTTTCTCCCCGCATTGCCGCTGCGCAGGCTGCCGCAGACTAAGCCTGCCTGCGTGGAACCTGTGCCGGAAGCATGAAAAATATAATCAAAATATAGATCATTCCTTCTTTCATACTCCTCGATTTCCCTATAAGCCTTCACATAAGCCTCCGTCCCCTGATTCCCATGTCCGCCGCCGGCAATGAAATAAGGATGTCTTCCGGTTTGTTCATATGCGGCCTTCCGGTTTTCTATCGTGGCAGCCACCTCCGTAACGGGACAGGTTTCAATCACTGCACCGAAATCTCTCACAAGTTTCGTATTGTTTAAGATCTCCCGGTTTTCCTCCGGAGAGATAATATGGCAGGCAAGTCCCATTCCCGCTGCCATATTGGCAATAATGCGGCAGTGATTGGAGCTGTTGCTCCCATATGTCATAATAGTATCCGCTTCCGTCCGTTTTATATCCCGATAAAACTCAGCCGCTTTCCTTGCCTTATTTCCCCCGAAACTATACGGTATCCCGTCATCCCGTTTCATATAGACTTGGTTGTCCCCATAGCTGTCCGACAGCCTTTGTATCACGGTCTGCTCCAGTTCCTTCTCAAATAACGGTATTATTCTCATATCCGCTCCTGTCCGCTCCCATCCTGCTGCTTTTTCCTATATACGTCAAAATCCTCCACGGTCTGTTCCGCCCCGGAAAGAGTTCCCGAACGTTTCAGCACTTTTCCTACCGTCATCCCGATAATCTTCATGTCCAGAAGAAAGCTGCAATGCTTCACATATTCCAGATCATAGGCAAATCGCCCTTCCCATCCCAGCGCATTCCGCCCGTTCACCTGCGCCAGCCCTGTCAGTCCCGGCCTCACATCGTGCCTATGTCTCTCCTCCTCCGTATACCAAGGCAGATACCTCACCAGCAAAGGCCTAGGGCCGATCAGGCTCATGTCCCCTTTCAGAATGTTCAGCAGTTCCGGCAGTTCGTCCAGACTGGTAGAACGCAGCAGCCTGCCGAATTTCGTAAGACGCACCTCATCCGGCAGCAAATCCCCTTTCTCATCCCTTTTATCCGTCATTGTCCGGAATTTGCAAAGCGTGAAGATCTTCCCGCCCCGCCCCGGCCGTTCCTGCCGGAACAGTATGGGAGTACCCAGCTTAAGCCGGATCAATATTGCCAATACGGCAAGAACCGGACTCAACACAATGACCGCACATAATGACAGCACAAAATCCAATCCACGCTTTACAAACCTCCGATACATATGTCCTCCTATTCCAGTTCCGCAACAATCCAACCATAGCCCCCCTCAACAGAAGAATATATGTCTGCTTCGCAGCCATATATTCTTCTGGGGCTCTGGCCGGATTGTTGCTGTTTTCCAGTTCCGCAAGCCCCCTTCCATAGCCCCCCTCAGCAGAAGAATTTCTGTCTGTTTCACAGCCATATATTCTTCTGGGGCTCTGGCCGGGGGCTTGCTGTTTTTCCAGTTCCGCAACAATCCAACCATAGCCCCTCTCAGCAGAAGAATCTCTGTCTGCTTCGCAGCCATATATTCTTCTGGGGCACCGGCCAACAAATCAATTATTGGAAAAGCCCTTTTATTATGCGGATAATCTGTTCCATGTCTTCCTGTGTGTTTTTGATGTCGCTGGGAAGGCAGAGCCCTCGGGCGAAGATATCCTCCGCCACACTGCCTTCCTCCTGCACCGTGATAAAATCATATTCCGCAAATACCGGCTGCAGATGCATCGGCTTCCAGATAGGCCGGCTCTCTATATTTTCGCTTTCCAATGCATCCATTACCATGTCCGGCGTTACGCCGCATCCCTCCGCAATCAGCATGCAGGAAAGCCAGCAGTTGGCATCCCCGTCTGCGTTCAGAGGATTCATGCTTATTTCCGGGATATCCGAAAACGCTTCCTTGTATTGGGCGTATATCTCTTTCTTACGTCTTTTATGCTCCTCCAGCGACAGCAGCTGCCCTCGCCCGATACCTGCCACCACATTGCTCATCCGATAATTGTATCCGATCTGGGAATGCTGATAGTGCCTTGCCGGATCCCGGGCCTGCGTGGCCAGAAAACGGGATTTCCGAATCAGTTCCTCCTCCTCCGATACCAGCATGCCGCCTCCCGAAGTCGTAATGATCTTATTGCCGTTAAAAGAATAAATCCCCATTTTGCCGAAGGTTCCCGTATGCTTTCCTTTATATGTGCTGCTTAAAGATTCTGCCGCATCCTCAATCAGTACCGTGCCGTGCTTCTCGCAGATAGCCATAATCTCATCCAGCTTGGCCGGCGTTCCGTACAGATGTACAGCAATCACCGCCTTGGGAGACGGATATTTTTCAAAAGCCTTTTCCAATGCTTCCGGCGATAAATTCCATGTATCCCGCTCCGAATCAATGAAAACCGGCACGGCATTTTCGTAAACAATAGGATTGCAGGTTGCCGAAAAAGTCAGCGATGGGGTGAATATCACATCCCCTTCCCCGACTTCCAATAAACGAAGCGCAAGATGTATCGCCGCCGTTCCGGCACTCAGAGCCGATGCATGCGCGATCCCCACATACTGCGCCGTCTCCTTTTCAAACTCATTTACATTCGGCCCCAAGGGCGCCACCCAGTTTGTGTCAAATGCCTCCTTTACAAACTCCTGCTCCTTCCCGTGCATGGTAGGAGACGATAAATAAATTCTTTTGCTTGCCATGATAACCCTCCATTCCTTCACCGCCGCTGCCGGATTTTTTACGATTGACCCCTCTCCCGATTTCTGATAATCCCCCAAGGGATGCGTGCAATTCCGTAACGCATATTTTATACAAAGCAAAAATCGGTATCAGACAACATCCTCCTGCTTATAATGATAGGTAGGCACAATCTCCTGAATCAAAGGCCGGATATCGCGGCTCTCGTTCTTGGACTCTTCCTTCAGTTTCTTCAGTTGGGCAAAAAACTGCATTTCATCGATTTCTATCGGCTTCCCCACATGAATCAGCTTGTTTGCCGTTTCCTTCAGTCCCTCTTCCTCCATCAGCAGTTCTTCATATAACTTTTCCCCCGGCCGCAGCCCTGTAAATTCTATCTTAATATCCTCACCTACCCGGTATCCGGATAAACGGATCAGATTTTCTGCCAAATCCAAGATTTTCACCGGCTCACCCATATCCAGCACAAAGATTTCCCCGCCTTTTGCATAAGCCCCGGCCTGCAGCACAAGGGAAACTGCTTCCGGTATCGTCATAAAATAACGGATGATATCCGGATGGGTCACCGTCACCGGCCCGCCTGCCATAATCTGCTTACGGAACAGAGGAATCACGCTTCCGTTGCTGCCCAATACATTTCCGAACCGCACCGCCACAAACTCCGTCTCATAGTGATTGTTGAAAGTCTGTATGATCATCTCGCATATTCTTTTGCTTGCCCCCATGATATTCGTCGGGTTTACCGCCTTATCCGTTGAAATCAGGACAAACTTCTTTACCCCGTAGAATGCGGCTGCCTGCGCTGTTTTCCATGTCCCGAACACATTGTTCTTCACCGCCTCGTTAGGACTGTCTTCCATCAGCGGCACATGCTTGTGGGCTGCCGCATGATAGACAATATCCGGCTGGAATTTTTCGAAAATCCGGTTCATCCGGTTGGTATTGCGGACGGAGGCAATCAAGACAACCATCTTCAGTTCCGGATACTTAGTTTTCAGTTCCTGCTGGATATCATATACATTGTTCTCATAAATATCTAAAATCACAAGCCGTCGTGGCCGGTGGCTGGCTATCTGCCGGCAAAGCTCACTGCCGATGGAGCCGCCGCCGCCCGTTACCAACACTGTCTTATTCTGCACATAACCAAGGATAGAATCCAGATCCACACTGATAGGTTCCCTGCCCAGCAAATCCTCCACTTCCACATCCCGCAGCTTGCTTACGTTCACTTCCCCGTTCACCAATTGGTACATACCGGGAAGGGAACGCAGCTTGCAGTTCGTTTCCTTGCAGATTTCCAATATTTTACGCAATTCCGGCCGGGAAATCGCCGGCATGGCCACAATAATCTCATCTATGCCGTATACATCCGCACATTCAATGATTTTGTCCCGGCCTCCCGCCACTTTAATCCCCTGAATATATTTTCCCCATTTCCCCTTATCGTCGTCAATCACACACTTTATGACCATAGTGCTGAAATTACTGTTGACTATTTCCTTAATAATTACATTCCCGGCCTCCCCCGCGCCTACCACCATGACGGAAATCACATTTTTCTTATTCTGTATCTTATGTTTCTGGCTGCGCAGGAAACGATAGGAAAAACGGCTGGCAAATATCATGCATATAAGCACAAACATATAAAGAAAATAATAACTTTGCGGCACCGGCTGCCCCGCCGTCTTAAAAAACTGCAGGCCAACGCCGTTGATGATCGCCGATATGACACAGGAAACCACCAAATTCTGCAGTTCCGTCTCCCCTGCAAAAGCCCAAAGGCTGTGGTACAGCCGGAAAAGGTAGAAAATGCCTAGGGTAAGCAGGATATTGATCGGAAGAAACCGATTAATCGGCATCAGGAAATGTTCCGGTATCATATCCAGATGAAACTCATAGCGGATAAAGACCGCCATATAGCTTGCAAACACAACACTGATTACGTCATAGATGATTAAGCATGTCCTGCGGTAAAACAATTTTACGTTAAAAGTTTTCTTTTCTTTCTTATCTTGCATCTCTCTCACCGTCTTTTTCACCCATATCAAAAAGCAGCGGTGCCAATACCAGCATCAGTATAAATCCTGCCGGATTACACAGATGGAATATCCATTCCACCAAACCAGCCATAGCAACCCCCACCAAGATGGCTGCCGGCATTGCCGCACAAGGCACCCGGTTCCTTCTCCGTCCATAGTATATGCAGCCCTGTACGAAAGTGGCTGCTCCCACCAGAATAAACACCACGCCCACAATGAGTCCGTGGTCATAGGCTACCTGAAGGTATATATTATGGGCATGGACTGCCAACGAGCCGTCGGGCAGAATCACATTCATGTCGTCATGCCCGGTCAGGTTCAGTTCCTTCAGATATGCACGGAAAATGTCCATACGCCCGTTTGCATATTCCTCTGTCTTTTCATAGACACTTACATCCGTCTCTTCCGCTTCCGGCTCCGGTTCTTCCTCTTTGGCCGAACCGCCTTCCAACGCTTCTTTCTCCAGTTCCGCTGCGGCCAAATCGTCTGCGGCCCGCTCTTCTTCCGTCTTAGTCCCTATGATTTCCAGCTTCTGCGATCCGCTTCCTACTGTATTGCCTCCGGCATCTGCCATACCGTCCGGATTTGTCTCCCCGCCGGCCGTTTCCGGCATGTTTCCGGGACTTGTGTTCGTACCCGCCGCATCCTCTTCATACATTTCGTCAATGCTGCCGTCCCATACCACTTCCCCTTTATTGTTGAACCTCTTTGCCAGATATTTCTGGTATTCCGGGCTTCTTTCATAGGAATACGTCCCGCTTTCCGGAATATTGAAAACTTTATTGTTAAAAACTTCCGCAAATCTCTTTACGGTTATGAAATACATGGAATCCCATTCCGCCCCTCTCGTAATTACATCCGGAAATGCTTCCACCTCATGCCGGAATACATCATTGCATACCGCCGGCAGGATTCTCTGCGCCGTGAAGATCATAGGAAAACACCAAGTCACCGCCAACGCCATGCTTACCGCCAAAATGGCCGTATTCTGAATCCTCCGCCTTCCCAGTCCCACTGCCGTAAATATAAATACCAGAAGCAGCATCAGCGCAACGGCCAGAAAGCCCGTCCGGGAAGCCGTGAACAGCAGATAAGTGCCTGCAATCCCTAAAAGCAGCAGATCCGTGCCGAAAGAACGGATGATATTCTTTTCCTCTGCTTTCCGGTACGCCGCATACCGATCCGTCAGCCGCACCAGCACCGCACATATAACCAAAGCCAAATATACCGCCGTCACCGTCACCGTATGGAAAATAAAAGGATAACGCGCATATACCCATGCAAGAAAAGGCCTGCGGGCAAAACAGAACAGCATGCAGCATACAAAGTTCAGCAGCAGCCCGTTACATATATTTTGCAGCAAATGTTCCTTTTTATCCCAAAACCCGAAACGGATATAGAACAGGGTAAAAGCAACCGCCAATGTCACCGTCCACCATCTTGTATTCCGGAATACCACAAGCAGGATAAAAAATATCCCCACCGCTGCCCCATACCACAGGCTAATGCGCGCCATCTTCCTTCTCCGCACAAGCTGCACAAGAATGCTTACCAGCAGAAACCCGCTCAATATCACCGCCGCAATATGCCAGCGAAGAATCTTCATGTCGTAAGGGTCCATTGCCAGCACATCCACATAAATACTGCAGTACCTATAAGTCACTGCAGCGGCAATCACCCCGTAAATCAATGTAAACTTATTCCAGATATCCTCTTTTCTGCCCATCACAAGAGCCGCCAGAGCAAAAAATACAATCAGCTGACGTTCCGCCGCCCGATGATGGATATCATACAAGCCATTCATATAATTGCAGCATGCCCAGACCGCACCCGCAAAAAATAGGGTCTGGAGATAATCTGCCCCGTTTTTCTTCCATTTCTCGGAAAGAGGCATATAACGCCCTCTGTCCCGCTTCCGGTTCACAAGATAGAACAAAGTAACGCCGGCAATGAGGATCCCTACCGTATAGAAGATATTGTCTACCCATTCCCCGCTGAAAAGCCTCCGCACACTGACAAACCAAAATGCGGTAAGAATACCCGCAGCCACTAAGACATTCGCCGTAGCGCGCACTGCCTGCCCCACCGTAACCAGTCTGTCCTTCTTCGTCAGCCGCACATACAGTTCTGCCGCGGCCACTGCCAAGACCATAAGCAATGCCAAGGCCGCATCATATTTGAATACCTTGTCCTTACGCAGCGGAACCGTGTAATTATATTCCCCTACAATGTTATAGCCTTCCAGTTCGTCATAGTTGTACACCAGACGGCTCACATAAGGAGTTCCTGCATTCTCCGTCTCTTCCAGCCCAAACCATACCCGGCTGCCTTTCACGCCCTGCAGGAAGAAATAATAGTCTTTTGCCACTTCCAGGTCTTCATTGATATAAATGGGGCAAAAGCCCGGAATATCAATAAACCGCACATCCACCTGCTGTTCAAACATAATCTGCATATCCGAATCCAACATTCGGAACAGAAAATAATTCACTTTCTGGTCAAAATCCCACCCGTTCTGAAAATCCGCCACATACAGATTTATCGTCCCAAGATGGTCATACTGCGCGACAAAACGCTGCAGCAGATAATCATCCCCCATCACGCCGTCCGTAGAACCCGCCAGCCTCTGATTGCTTACCGAAGGAATCGTTTCTTCCCAAAGCCGCAGCGGATATATCGTCGCCATCACAATCAGCGACAGCAAAACAATGACACATTGCACCGCTCTGCTCTGTTTTACTACTTTATACATATCGGTTCTCCATTCTTTTCCATGTTCCGCCCCTCAAGTCAGTATTTCCATGGTAGTATAGCACAATTATCCATTGTTTACAAGAACTGCCAATGCCCCCGGCAGCGCAAACCACAAAATCAGCACATATCTTGGCAGATATGTGGGACCCAATATTACGGTCAGCCATACAAGCAGCAGCATGGCAAAAGCAAGCAGCAACCCATGCTCTCTTCTGTAATAAGCATATCCTCCGGCAAAGGCAAATACCCAGAAAAGAAACCCCGGCGAAAACAGCATGGACAATACCGGAATCCTCTGCTGTGCAATTTCCAGCGACATCTTCCGATACCACTCATCCAGCCAAGGGATTTTTCCCGCCCGTTTCCCCGGTGCTTCCACTTCATAGCCGAAAAAAGAACTGTCCTCATAAGTAAAAGTAAATACTCCGTTCCCCCGGTACACATCGATCACCGTATCGGGATACCAAAAGCCGTAAGAGGTCATTAGCCATGCGTTCACATAGGTAAAAGGATGCTGCCTCCCCACTTCCGCCCATAAGCGGATATACTTTCCCGGATCTGCCGAGAACGCCTCATTGTCAAACCACCTCTTTACGCCGTCCGATACCTTGGCGGTATAATAGGGCAGCACCTCTTCCGGCAGAATTTCGTACAGATCTTCTTTCTGCTCCCCGCTTAGGCTGTCCCCCTCATAATTCCACACCCTGGCCAGCTGCTGGATAGGCACAGTCAGCATCTCCTGGCTTCCGGATTCCTGCGCCCCCACCGCCCTTGCCAATCCCCAGGACAGCAGAAGATACATCCCCAGCACCATTCCCGACAGTGCCGCCAGACGTCGGCGGAACCCCTTTCCGTAAAAAAGCAGCATTGCCGGAACCAGCACAAGGAACGCATACATTCCGTTATGCCGGAAACTCATCATAATCAAAGCGCTTCCCACGAAAACCGCCAATTTCTTACGGCTGGAGAAAAAAGCTTCCGGCCGCTTCCCCAGCTCCGTCAAGGATGTCAGCAGAATCAGCAGCGCACCGCTGAAAATACCGTCCTTGGCCGAGCAGAGCACAAACATCACATTCACCGGGAAAAAAGCAAAATACAATGCACTGCACACACGCAGCCATCCACAAACCCCCGCCTCTTTCATATAATCCAATACATAAGCAAACACTGCTGCCAGAAGCAGCATCTGGAACAATGTATATGTCCCGATTCCCGCATTATAAGAGCCGGTAACCTTATGCACCGCCTGTATGATCCCGCCCAAAAGCAGCACATGCGGCAGCGGATGATGGGTCGTGAACTGCCGGGTCTGTACCTGCACCAATTCGTCCTGTGCATCATATACAAAAAATCCCGGATATACGGCCAGATACACCGGCAGCCAGCAAAGCAGGAAAAAACATACGGTAACCGCCGCCCGCGTCTTCCCCGGCAGAATGTCCCATTTTCTCAGGCAGCCCTCCTGCCCTGTCCGTGCCCTTTTCTCCAGCCGCATCCAACCATAGTATACCCAGAATGTAAGCATTGCCGCCCAAGCCAATGCAGACAGCCACATTGCCCCGTCCCGGAAATTCACATTTTCTTTCCAGTCCAGCTGCACTCCGAAAGCAATGCAGAAAGAAAATAAGACGGCCAGCACTGCCGCCGCTGCCAGCCTCCGTCCCATTTCTTTGCCCCTGCCCGATTTCCAAGCTGCCTGCCTTTCCTGCCATACCTCGCCCACTGCATAAAAGCAGAGCAGCCATAGCATCCCGAAAGCCAATACGCTGAACCAGCTATTGCTCACCGCCAAAGCATTTCCTTTTAATCCCAACATATACGGCAGCCCGGCCGCTGCCGCCAGAGCCATCCCGCCGGATACTGCCGCTATCCTATGGTTTTCCCGATTATTTCCCTGCTTATTCCGCATCGTCCTGCCCATCTTCATTTACCGTTTCCCGTATTACAAACTGAGGGGAATTATTCATGGCAATATACATCCTGCCCACATATTCCCCTACCAAGCCAAGCATCACCATTGTCATGCCGCCCATAAATACAACCGCTGCCATCAAAGAACTGAATCCTACCGGCACATCCGGGTTAAGCAGCCGTTTTATAACCGTATAAATACCGTACATAAAGCCCCCTGACGAGCAGGTACAGCCAATGACAGTGGCAATCCGCAGCGGTTTTACGCTGAATGCGGTAAAACCGTTGAACCAAAGCCCCAGAAGCTTCCCCAACGTATATCCGGAAGTGCCCACTTCCCGTTCCCTGTGATTCACTGTCACATTGCTGATTTTCTTTGTAGTTCTCAGCACCAGGCCGATCACATAGGGATAGGCATTCGTATACCTTTTCACCTCTTCCACCACAAACCGCTTGGCGGCAAAATAGCTGGACACATACAAATCCTTCGGTTTCCCCAGCATCACCTTCGCCATTTCCTCATTGACCCAGCTGCCAAAGTTCCGGAACATAGAATGCCGCTTATGTTCGTATTTTGCATAAACCACATCGGAACCCTCTTCGATTCCATGCAGCAGCTTTCCCACCTCATCCGCCGGAGTCTGCCCGTCATCGTCCAGACAGACCACAATGTCTCCGTCCACATGGCGGAAACCGGCCATCAGTGCCGCATGCTGCCCGAAATTTCTGGCCAAGCTGATCCCCTTGATTCTTCGGTCCCCCTCTGCCAGTTTCCGGATCGTCCCGTATGTGTCGTCCGGAGAACAGTCATTTACCAAAACAATCTCATAATCGTAAGGCCTTCCCTCCCCGGCTAACGCTTCCATTGTCGTTTTAATTTCCTCCACTACCTTGGGCAGCGTAGCTTCCGA
The DNA here is from genome assembly GCA_910586275.1 of uncultured Lachnospiraceae bacterium. Lineage (GTDB taxonomy): Bacteria > Bacillota > Clostridia > Lachnospirales > Lachnospiraceae > Kineothrix. The sequence continues at coordinate 22,911 of CAJUIM010000029.1, forward strand.
CCGGTAACAGGGAATCACAAATCCTACCTTCGTCTTCTTTTCCCTTGTAAGTTCCATAAAAAACATATCCTTTTTCTCCCCGTCGGAGCATTCCACGGCTTCCAGCACAGCTTCTTTCCGAAAGCCTGCCTGCTCATAGCTTCTCACTGCCGGCCCATTGTCCATAAATGCCCGAAGCACCAGTTTATTCAGTCCCAGTTCCCCAAAAGCATACTGCACTGCCAGCCGGGCAGTCTCGGAACCGTATCCTTTCCCTATCACATCGTCTTCCCCGATAAAGATACCGTACTCCGCTTCTTTTTTCACCCGGTCAATGTCCCGGAAATAAACACTCCCCACCGGACGCATATCCGCTTTCTCACAAATGATAAGCTGCACTACCTTGCCGGTCTCCACCATGGTATCGATCCATTTTTCATGACCAGCCGGCGTAAAAACCTCCCGGTAGATAAAATTTTTCCGGACCCTTTCATTATTTCTCCATTTCACAATATTGTCCGTATCGGAACGATTCATCTGCCGCAGCACGACAGCCTGTCCTGTTATCTTTATTTCCTGCATCGCGTAGCCATACCTTTCCCTTTTCCTCAGAGACTGTCCGGATGAGGCGCTGAAATGCGCCCTGACATTCCTTCCCCGGAACATTATTCTCCCACTGCCCGCAGCTTATATACCCCTATAATTCCTGCTACCGTATCTTCCAGCTCCAGTTCCACTTCCCTGCCCTGTTCCTCAAAATACCTTTCAAAAACTTCCGTCCCTTTCTGCAGTTCCGCCATCATATACACATTTTCACTATACAGCAAAGCCTCCTCCATGGAATCCATACCGAAAACCCCCAGCTTTTTCCTATGGGTAGGGCTTTTCACCAGCCATCCGCCCATAATATCATAATTTCCCAAACTGTTATTCACCTCCGAAAATATTTTTTCGGAATACCAGACGGAAAAATAGGGTTCCGAAGGATAAGAAACCGAGGAATAGACATCGATAAAGTAAAAGCAGTCCGGGTGGTTCCTGCTGTACTCCTTCATTCCCTTGTCCACCGCATTGGCGCCCATCCTTGCCGCATATTCTTTATCCGTATCGGCAACGCACTCTCTCCCTGCCATGCCGGCCGCAAAGATGATCCCCGTCAGCAGCAATGCGGCGCACACTGCCCCTGCGGATTCATGACAGTTCCGTTTTGCACAATCCCGGGATTTCCGGTATCCTCCGGCTGTTTCCGCCAGAAACATGGCAAACAAAATGCACAGTTCCATCCAATACAGTGAATGGGTGATACGCACCGGATCCCTCCCCTTTACCAGTATAAACATCCACAAAGATGTCCTTACGGAAAACAGAAAAAATAATTTACCGGCTCCGGCCGCCGCCGCCCGATAATCTCTGCGCAGTACCGCCCCTGCCGCAGCTGCAAAAAACACTGCCCCATAGCCGGCAATGGCCAGAAAATTCCACGGGAAATCGTCCGCCGCTGCCGAACCGGCAGGTTCCTTATGAAAGCTGCGGTATTTATACAATTTCAGCTTTTCCGCAAACAGACCGAAAAAATCTTCTTTTTCCCCTCTGCGCGCCCTCTGGTACTCCGAAATCCGGTCCAAGTCTCCGGCCGTAAGGGTATCGTCCAACCCAAAATTATACTGCTCCAGCAGCATCTCCTGCCCGCTCTCCGTAAGCCCTAGGCTCCGGTACAGTTCCTCATTGCCCTCATAAGGGGGAATCCCCTGAAAATCGTACAGTTCGGTTCTGCTGTTGAAAAATGTCACATATTCTTTCCACTCCGGGCTGCCGAAGGCCGCCGCATGGATTCCCAAAGCCGCCAGCATCCCTGCCAGAATCCCACCGAATACGGACAGATAAGATTTGGCATTGCCCGGGGCAAACACTTGCTCCTCCAGCGACCACCGGTACATCCCTGCCACGCAGATCAGCGGCAGCAGCAACAGCAGCATTTCCGTCCGCAGCATATATGCCAATACGGCCAGAAGAACAGGCAGCATATTTTTCCTGAAAAAATGCTCTTTGTCCTCTTCCGGCGAAGTCATAAACAGAAAAGCCGCCGCCCCGGCCAGCATGGCACTGACAAAGGTATACTGAACGAACACCAGATGGGGCAGAAGCAGCAGCAGAAGCACTGTCCCTTCCGCCAAAGCCATGGCCGCTTTCCACCGGACATTTCTCCCGTACCGCAGGCTCCTCTCCACCGCCAGCCATATGCTCCCATACTGACAGAGACAGAGAAAGATACCGTACACGGGAGCCTTTGGGAAAATACGGTACAAAAGACTGATCAGAAAGCTTAACGGATAAAGCATCTGTATATTATGTCCTTCCGGCACTCCGGTATAAACGCCTGCCAGAGTATCTTTCATCATCACATCGTCATTCAGATCAAAATAATAGTCATACCTTATACCCGCAAATAGCAGCAACGCCAACAGCAGCAAGGAAGCCAGCAGTTGATTTTCATGCCGTCTGCACCAGCTTTTAAGCCCCATAAAACTCCTTTACTTTTCCGGCAATATAATCCACTTCTTCTTCCGTCAGCTTATAGAACATAGGAAGACGCAGCAGCCGTTCGCTTTCCTTAGTGGTATATTTGTCCTCTCCGTGAAAACGCCCGAATTTCATCCCTGCCGGGGCGGAATGCAGCGGCACATAGTGGAATACTGCCAGAATGCCGCTTTCCTTCAGGAATTCAATGAGCCGCCTCCGCTCTTCCAGATCCTTTGTCTTAATATAAAACATATGGGCATTGTGAGTGCATTCCTCCGGGATAAAAGGCAATTCTATTTTCCCTGCCTCTGCCAAAGGGGACAGCAGTTCCCGATACCGGTTCCACCTTGCCAGACGGATTTCATTGATTTCATCCGCCATTTCCAGCTGTGCATACAGATATGCCGCATTCATGTCACTGGGAAGATAAGAGGAACCATAGTTCATCCAACGGTACTTGTCCACCTGCCCGCGGAAATATTTGCTCCTGTCCGTCCCCTTTTCCCGGAGTATTTCCGCCCCTTCCACATATTTTGTATCACGCAGCAGCAATGCGCCGCCCTCGCCCATGCTGTAATTTTTTGTCTCATGGAAACTGAAGCAGCCGAAATCACCGATGGTGCCCAATGCCCTTCCTTTATAAGAAGCCATAATGCCCTGCGCCGCGTCCTCCACTACATAGAGATTATGCCTTTTTGCAATATCCATAATTTTATCCATCTCACAGCCCACGCCTGCATAATGAACTACCGCAATGGCCCTTGTTTTTGCGGTAATGGCTTCCTCGATAAGATTCTCATCAATATTCATGGTATCCGGGCGGACATCCACAAACACTGCTTTCGCGCCTCTGAGGACAAAAGCGTCTGCCGTGGATACGAAAGTATAAGAGGGCATAATGACTTCGTCCCCTTCTTTGATTTCCGCCAGAAGAGCCGCCAGTTCCAAGGCATGGGTACAGGATGTAGTCAGAAGGCATTTCTCCGTGCCGGTTCTTTCCTCGATCCATTGACTGCACATTTTCGTAAACTCCCCGTCCCCGCATATTTTCTGATGATCCACTGCCTGACGGATATAATCCATTTCTTTTCCCGTAAAAGGGGGTACGTTAAAATTAATCATATATTTTCTCCTCCAATCCCATTCCTGCTTTATTCTTTCCTTCTGCCTATCTGTCCCTTTCGCTTTCCCGTTTCCGGCTCCTTTGCCCATGCAGGCAGCACCGCGGTCACTGTCCCGCCGCATAAACTCCGTAATTCCTATTTTCATACACGCAGACATAATGATGCGCTTCCATATAATCAAGGATTAAATCCGTCTTTTCTCCCTCTGTCACCGGTTTTCCTGTCTCATGATGCAGTATCACCGCCGGTTCCCGTTCCAAAGCTGCCAATGCCTGATCCAATGCCTCATAAGTATTGCTGGGAATCTCCGGCCAAGTGGTGAAAATAGCCGAAGGCACATCCAAAATATAGCTGAGTCCCGGAGCATCCCCCCATATCAGCACCGGCTCCGCCGTCACGCCGCTTTCGCCGCAGAAAGCAATCAGGCCCGTCAGACTCTCCGCATTTTCCGCTGTAGTATACATTCCCCGCAGCACCTCACTGTTCTCCACCATGGAATCCCGCGGCTCACCGTATATGCCGTCACGGAACACATAGTTCAGTCCGAAGCCTATTCCCTGCACCAATGTCATCCCCACAATCAATGCCAAGAGCGACTGCCAGGGAAAGTGTATCGCTTTGTTCCCGGCCCTCCGGAACAGACAGCAGCATGCCCAAAGTGTATACGGAGCCGCGAGGAACAGATTATTCATATTCTGATAAGTATAATTATTGCTTCCCAACGGAGTGACCAGCAGAATCAGAAGTATCACGGCCGCTGCTGCCCGCTCTCCTTTATCCTTTGAGAAATACCCCATGGCCCCTGCCGCCGCGCAGAATACCGATACAATAAGAAAAAGCATCATCCATTGGAAAATACATCCTTCGTTATAATACCGCAGGGAAAACATCCCCCGCCCCCAGTAAAACCGCAGCAATACAAGAATCCCGGCACAGTACAGTACCCTTTTCCCCTTTTCATATTTCCCCTTTTTCACGGAAAACAGCACAAAGCCTGCCGCCGCGCAGGGCACCATATAAGCCATCCATTTCAGCCCCGCCAGATACGCGCTGGCCGTGGACGAAACCATCCCCCATAAAGTATAGTCCGAAGCCTCCTCCGTCATCCCAAACAGACTTTCCACCATTCCTCCGAATGCGCCCGCCCCGTATTTTGCCGCAATGACAAAAAGCACAAAGCCAAAGCCTGCCAAATAACCGGCAAGGCAAAGCCCTGTCCTTCTTACCGTCGCCCCGATCCGCTCCCGGCACAGCCATCCCCCATACCATACCGCCAAAATCAACGCCGCCTCCGCCAGATTGGAAAAACGCACCATTACATTCAGCCCCAGGCAGATTCCCGCCAAAACATAATAAATGCCCCGGTCCGAAAGCAATGCCTGACATAACAGCAGGCTCCCGGCCGCAAAAAGTAAATAAGTCAGATAATTATATAACGTGGTGGTAGGACACCAGCAAAGCCCCAGTGCAATCACTTCCCCAAGAAATACAATCCAAGCCGGCATCCGTCTCGACAGTGCCGCATAGCAAAGCAAAGCAATCGCCGCCGCCACCAGGCCGGTATACAGATTCATCCCCAGCAAAGTGTCTCCCATGGGCAGTTTCATGAAAAATGCACCTGTCACATTGGCCAGATAAGTAGCCAGTACCCATGTCACATCCATTTCTTCCATGAAACGGTAATACCCAAGGGAATAGGTGGTATCCGTAATGTCAATTCCCTGATTCACCAGCAAAAGCGGAAATGCCAGCAGCACCAAAGGGAATACTATCCGATATAAAATTTTCCCGTTTTCTCCCTGCCGCATCTTCCCACTCCTTCCCGGCCGTGTCAAAATGCCCCGTCCAGTTCCCTTAGCCACACAGCCAGACGCGTCTTTGCCAAATATCTGCCGATATACCGAAATACATTCAGCCGCACCGCATCCACGAAGGTTCCCGCCAAATAGACCACTGCCACCGAAACGGCCAGATTCAGAAGAAACCCTGCCAAGCCGGCATCTGCCGTCCGGCCAAGGAATTCCTCGATCCATACTGCCCACTCATTCCGGATATCCAGATGCTCATGGAACAAATACACGCCAAAAGTGAACATGGACATCCGGCATATGGTATCCGCCCGCTTCCCCTGCGGAATCTTCACATAGCCGAAAGCAACGAATAAAGCCACCGCTGCCAAGAAACATAAAATATAATTATAATGAAACGGCACGGTGATATAATAAGACAGAATTCCCAATTTCCCGTGCCCCAGATAAGCGGCTCCCGCTACTCCGAACATCAGCAGGCTGCAGGCCACATAGCAGCCCCACGCCTTTTTCGCCGTATTCAGCAATGGAACCCCATGCCTCCTAATATACGCCGCCGACAAATATACACATAAGAACCATCCGAAATCATATCCGAAACGATCCGTCACAAAATAAACCGGCAGCACGCTTTTGAGTCCGCAGAACACAAAAAGCAGCCCCGCCAAGGCAATCTGCATCTGCCTTTTGCTCATATGCCTCACCGCCGTATTCAGGAAAGGCGTGAACAGAGAAAGCAGCACATAGGAAGTGGCAAACCAATAATGCTCGGCCTGTAGGGGAAAGACATAGGGAACCAATGTATACCATCCGGACTCCCAGCGAAAACTCCTCATGCCAAGCATGACAAGCGGAACTGCCAGCGCATAGAAAAGCACCTGCCCCGCCAGCACAAGTATCCGTTTCATCCGAAAGCCCGCATCTGCCAGAAAATATCCGCTGATCAGCACATATACATTCACTGCCACGATGCAGAAAGACTCAATCAGCGTCCCTGCCACCTGCCTGCTTTGCGCCGCTTTCCCGGGTTCCAGAAGACTGCCGGTATGGCTTAAATAATGCAGCGTAATTACCATCAGCATCGACAGAATACGCAGCAATTCATAGTTTGCCATCCTTCTCGGACGGACGGCCTCAGGCCGAAACATCTCTCCCATGGATTCCCTCCCGAAAACCGCTATGCTTCTTTTTTCTTAAATACCCACAATTTACTGAAAATATAATTGGAAACAATGACGACTACATTGCACACCAGCTTTGCCGCCATATCATTGATCTGCGCCAAATCTACCATTACATACATAATCACCAATTCCATCAAGCCGGTGGCTATCCGCGCGCCCACAAAGGATGAGAATTCCTTCCAGACACCCGCTTTGTCCGAAACCTTGCTTCTAAATACAAAAGTACGATTGGTCCAATACGCGAACAGCACTGCCACTACCCAGGCAAAAGCGGTCGCAATCAGCACCAGCACAACCTTCTCCTTATCCGCCCCCAGCACCCATGCCGCCAAAGCATAGGCCGCCATATTCACCACAAATGCCAGAAAGCCGAAAAACAGATAGTTGACCGCCTCTTCGTATTTCTTATATAAGTCTATTGCAAATTTCACCATACCATTCATCCTTTTATCTTTCCGATGCAATGCGCCGTCCTATCTCACCCGTACTGCCTGTCCGTTCTCAACCCGGTATACAATATCGCATTTTTCTATGGTCTGAAGCCTGTGGGCAATGATAATCAGCGTCTTCCTCCCATGCAGACGGTTGATGGAATCCATAATGGCCGCCTCCGTCTCATTATCCAATGCAGAAGTGGCCTCGTCCAATACCAAGACCTCCGGATCCTCATACAAAGCCCTTGCGATGCCGATTCTCTGTCTCTGCCCTCCGGAAATACGGATTCCCCGTTCTCCGATTCCGGTATCCAGCCCTTCCGGCAGCCCCCGTACATACTCGTCCAGCTGCGCTTCCTGCAGTGCCTGCCAGACCTTCCTATCGTCAATCTCATCCTCCGCACAGCCAAACGCCACATTCTTGCGGATAGTGGAATCGATCATAAAAATTGTCTGAGGAATATAGCCGATGTTTTTCAGCCAAGACTCATAATGTTCCCGTACCTCCACGCCGTCGGCCAATATTTCCCCGCTCTGCAGCCGCAGAAGCCCCAGCAATATATCTACCGCCGTGGTTTTTCCCGCACCGGAAGTACCCACAATGCCTACCGACTTACCTACCGGTATGCACATGGAGGCATGATCGAAAATCAGCACATCGCTGTTAGGATACCGGTAAGTGACATCTTTCAGCCAAATCTCTTTTGTGACCGGCAGTTTTTCCACATGTTTCTTTGTCCGATACGTCGTTTCGTCATAATCTACATTCTCATCCCGTATCTCTTCCTGCAGATTATCCGTCACTCCCATGAAAAACGGCTCAAAATACGAAATAGAAGTGAGATAATTATTGATTCTGTTGGCGCTGGGTATCAGCCGCATCGCCGCCGCTGCCAGCGTAATCAGCTGGGGCATGATATCCACCACCGGAGTCCCCCAAGCCAGCCGCAGCATCATATACAGAATCATCCCCGCAATGGCCACCGTCTCAATCAGCAGCCTGGGCGTGGCATTATACAGATTATACCGCTGCACTGCGCTTACATAGCCCGCACCGCATTTGCAGTATTCATTGATAAAATAGCTTTCTCTGTTGGCTACCTTGATTTCCTTGATGCCCATAACCGACTGATCAATCCATTTATACAGCCCGCTGTAAAAATCCTGATTTTCCTCTCCTGCCTTGCGCATAATCGGCTTCAGCACGCACTTTATCACTATAAGCACCACAATCAGCAGCACGGCCACCGTGCAGGTCATAATCACATCCTTATAAAAACAGAAGACCGTCAGGCAGACAAACACTATCATTTCGCTGACAAGCTGCAGCAGGCTCAGAATCAGCCCATACATATTATTCACATCCGAAGTGATGCTTCTCTGAATAACAGAAGTATCCGCATTCAGGTAATATTCATAAGGACGCTGCATAAAATTAATCATCATCCTTCTGGAAGTGGCAAACTGATTGCTGTAAACAAACCGGAACTGCATTTTACTCTGGAAAAACAGATATGCGTTTTTCACCGCATATACCAAAATCAATGTCCCCAGCATAAACATAGAAAACTGCGTCATGCTTTCCATGCCAAGCATACCATAAATATATGCCAACATCTCGTTTTTTTCCAATATCTGCGGATCCGTGATTACCGTGGCCGCCTCCAAAATCAGCCCCACCCCCAGCAATTCCAAGGCCGCCCCTATCAGCATCACAAAGATAAGAAACACCATCACTCTCTTCTGCTTCTTATCCAGCAGTACATTCAGCTTTTTCAAAATCTTTTTCATTCGGTTCTTACCTTACATTTATTTTCGTTGCCTTATGCATATATCCGGCAGCCAAGAAAATATTTCCGGCAGCATAGGCCGGATATATGTCTATTGCCAAAATATTATTATATTTTAGCACATATGGCATTATAAATGCAATAATTACCTGAAACAAAGCAGGGAAATCATAACAGTTCAGCCTGAATGTAATGTTGGGAGGCGGACGCCCGTGCGCGAGTTT
>CAJUIM010000030.1 GCA_910586275.1 uncultured Lachnospiraceae bacterium
GGGCACCGGATTCCCTGCCAAACCGTGGGGCGATCCCTATGCGGTCAGCGGAAATGCCGGCGCAGGCATAAGGCCGCCAATTGATTTCCGTGAATGACATGCTAGGCACTCTGCCGGATGGCATCGGCTGCCCGAATACGGGCATTAGTTCCCGGTCACCCTCTCAATCTCTTCAATCACTATTTTCAAAGCCTTTATTCTGGCATATTTCTTATCCACAGATTCCAATATATGCCACGGAGCATATGCGGTGCTTGTCTTCTGTATCATTTCATTGACTGCTATCTCATAATCATCCCATTTTTCCCGGTTGCGCCAGTCCTCATCGGTAATCTTCCATTGTTTTTCCGGTGTGTTCTGTCTCAGTTCGAAACGTTCCAACTGGGTCTTCTTGTCAATCTGTACCCAGAATTTAATCACTGCCGCTCCCCAGTCGGTAAGTTCTTTTTCAAATTCATTGATCTCATTATAAGCGCGTTTCCAATCGTTTTCCTTACAGAAACCCTCCAGCCGCTCTACCATCACCCTGCCGTACCAAGTGCGGTCAAAAATGGCAATATGGCCTGTTTTGGGCAGCCTGCTCCAAAACCTCCATAAGTAATGCCTTGCTTTTTCATGGGGCTCCGGACTGGCAATGGGATGCACTTCAAATCCCCTCGGATCCAGTGCTTCCGTAATTCTCTTTATATTGCCTCCCTTCCCGGCCGCATCCCAGCCCTCATAAGCAATGACTACCGGCACCTGCTTCCGGTAAAGCCGGTTGTGAAGTTCCCTCAGATGGCTCTGGAGCCTGTCCAGTTCTTCCTTATACTCTTCCTCCCCTATGCTTACGTCCAACGGAATCTCTTCCAGTTTCGGCATCTTCACAAGAGGAAATACATTTTGCAGCAGCGGCACTGCCAACGCACTGTTCTGCAATGCAATGTCAATGCCTTCCGTCAATGTCTCCATGACCTGCAGTTCCGCCCATTTCCTTGATTTTGCATCTATAATATACCATGGAGCCGACGGGGAATTGGTAGCTTCCAAATACCGGTCATACACTTCCATGCATCTGTCATAATGTTTATTCTGCCACTTATCGCTTTCACTGACCCGCCATTTTGTATCAATGTCTCCCAAAAGAGTGTCAATCCTCTTTTTCTGCTCCTTTTCCCCGATTTGGAAGAAAAATTTCATAACCAGATATCCGTTATCCGTCAGCTGCCTTTCAAAACGGCGGATACTGTCAATTTTCGTCTCATAGGCCTTTCCGCCCAATTCCCCATGCAGGCATAGTTTCGTAATTTCCTCCATCCATCCGGAATCCAGAAAAATGAATTTCCCCGCTTCCGGGATATTCGTAAAGTAACGGCTTAAGAAAGGTTTCCGCTGTTCCTCTTCCGTTGCCTTTTCCAAGGAAATCACTTTGAAGAAACGAGGATCGATATTGCGGATAATCTGACCGATGACACTTCCTTTGCCTGCGGTTCCCCATCCCTCCATAAGCACCAATACCGGAAGCTTATGTTCTTTGATCTGCATCTGCTGTGCCGCCAGCCGGTTCCTTGCATCAGCCAGCCTTTCCTTCCGTTCCTGCTCAGCCGGTTTTTCCGGCATCGTTCTGTTCTTTAACATATGACCACTCCTTTCCCCCGCCGTCTGCATTCCTAATATATACTTTAAATATACCGGTTTTTACGCAATATTTCAACCTCCTTTGGGTGCCCGTGTGCATAAAAATCCGGCATCGGAACGAGTCCGATGCCGAATTTTTATAACCGACAGCCTTGCTGCCTGCCGCAAGGCTGTCTATAACGATTCCTTAATTCAATGTCTTCCCTTCGCTCTTCTTGGGAGGCAGTATCACCTTATCCAAATGCCAGATTTCATCCACATATTCCTGAATTGTCCGGTCGGAAGAGAATTTGCCGGAGCATGCAATGTTCAGGATTGCGCTCCTTGCCCATTCCTTTTCATTCCTGTAAGCCGCCTCCACTTTCTTCTGCGCTTCCGCATAAGCATCAAAATCCTTTAAGATAAAGTATGTGTCAGCCTTTGACGTAGACAGCGTATTCAGCAGCGAGTTGTAAAGCGGGCGGAACAGATCCGTATCGTTCCTTGAATATGTCCCGTTAATCAGCTGCATCAATACCTTTCTGATGCTTGCATTGTTATTGAATATCTCCATGGGGTCATAGCCGCCGAAATTCTCATAACGGATAACTTCATCGGAACTCAGGCCGAAGATAAACGCATGCTCTATCCCCACCTCTTCCACGATTTCTACATTTGCGCCGTCCATGGTGCCCAGCGTCAATGCGCCGTTTAGCATGAACTTCATGTTACCCGTGCCGGACGCTTCCTTGCTGGCCGTGGAAATCTGCTCGGACACATCTGCCGCCGCAAAGATCATCTCTGCATTGGATACACGGTAATCCTCGATAAACACTACTTTTATCCTGCCGCCAATGGAAGGATCGTTATTAATGACTTCCCCTACCGCATTGATCAGCTTAATGGTCAGCTTGGCATTGCGGTAACCGGCTGCCGCCTTTGCGCCGAAAATGAAAGTCCTCGGATAGAATTTCATTTCCGGATGCTCCTTCAGTTCATTATAAAGATGCATAATATGAAGAATATTCAGAAGCTGTCTCTTATACTCATGAAGCCTCTTCACCTGCACATCGAAAATGGAACGGGGGTCTACTTCAATGCCGTTGTGCTCCGCTATATATTCTGCCAGACGCAGCTTGTTCTTATATTTTATATTCATGAACTCCTGCTGTGCCTTCTCGTCGTCCGCATATACTTTCAGTTTGTTGATTTTCGGAAGATCCGTAATCCAGTCATTGCCCACATAGGAAGTTACCCAGTCAGCCAGCAGCGGATTTCCGTGCAGGAGGAAGCGTCTCTGCGTAATGCCGTTTGTCTTATTATTGAATTTCTCGGGCATCATCTCATAGAAATCCTTCAGTTCCTGATTCTTAAGAATTTCCGTATGGAGCCTTGCCACACCGTTTACCGAATAGCCTGCCGCAATGGCCAGATGCGCCATCTTCACCTGTCCGTCATAGATAATCGCCATCTTGCGTACTTTTTCCTGATTACCCGGATACATCTGCTCTATTCTCATGACAAAGCGGCGGTTAATCTCCTCAATAATCTGATAAATTCTGGGAAGCAGCCTGGAGAACAGCTCAATCGGCCATTTTTCCAATGCTTCCGCCATAATGGTATGGTTTGTATAGGCACAGGTTCTGGTAGTCACCGTCCATGCCTCATCCCAAGTCAGATAATATTCGTCCATTAAGATACGCATCAACTCCGCGATAGCCACCGTCGGATGCGTGTCGTTCAGCTGGAACGTTACTTTTTCATAAAATTTGCGGATATCCTTATGCTTCCGCATATACTTTGCCACTGCTGCCTGTACGGATGCGGAAATAAAGAAATACTGCTGTTTCAGACGCAGTTCCTTGCCCGCATAATGATTGTCATTGGGATACAGCACTTCCACAATATTACGCGCAAGGTTTTCCTGCTCCACTGCCTTATGGTAATCCCCTTTGTCGAAAGAATCCAGCTTAAAGCAGTCCACCGGCTGTGCGTCCCAAATACGCAGCGTATTTACGATGCCGTTTCCGTATCCCACAATCGGGAGGTCATAAGGAATGGCATGCACGCTCTGATAGCCTTCCTGGCGGAAATTGCTCCTGCCGTTCTCGTCCACATATACATTCACATAACCGCCGAACTTCACTTCCTTGGCATATTCCGGCCGGCGCAGTTCCACCGGGTTTCCGTTCTCCAGCCAGTTATCCGGCACTTCGATCTGATATCCGTCGCGGATCTGCTGCTTAAACATTCCGTAGCGGTAACGGATACCGCAGCCATAAGCACAATAGCCAAGGGTTGCCAGCGAGTCAAGGAAGCATGCCGCAAGCCTTCCCAAGCCGCCGTTCCCCAATGCCGGATCCGGCTCCTGATCTTCCACCACGTTCAGATCCACCCCGAGTTCATCCAAAGCTTCTTTGACCGGCTTATATGCCTGTAAGTTAATGATATTATTTCCCAAAGCACGTCCCATCAGAAACTCCATGGACAGATAATAAACCATCTTCGGATCCTGTTTCTCATACTCCTCCTGTGATGTCATCCAATGATCCACAATGGCATCTTTTATCGCATAAGATACCGCTTGGAAAATCTGCTGATCGGTAGCTTCTTCCATGCTTTTTCTATATAGCGTCTTTACATTGTATACAACACTTCTCTTAAACAAATCCTTGTCAAACGACAATACGTTTTTACCAGCCATCTTATCTCCTCCTAAAAAATGTCTCCTATGCATGATTATACATTATTCACCAAAAATTGCAATAAAAGTTTTGAAAAACAGGACGGAACTCCTGCCGCCGCCTGCCGGCAGAATCAGACTCTGCAGACTCCTATGGCAACCTTTTCCCCGTTTACGTTCCACTCTCTCCAACTCCAGCCTTCCTGCCCTTGGCCGGTGCCGTCGGCCGTCATTTCCTCCGCCAGGACTTTTCCCGCTATGGCCGGTTCATTCTTTTTCACAATGGCTGCAATCTTCTCATTGCCGTATACCGATACTTTAATATGATCCATGACCTCATAGCCTGCATCCTTCCTCATGGTCTGGATTTTGCTGATTACTTCATAGACAAAGCCTTCCTCAATCAGTTCTTCCGTCAGGTTTGTATCCAACACTACCGTCACCGTATTGTCCGCTTCCGATACATAGCCTTCCTTCTGGCTCATTTCGATCAGTAGATCGTCCTTTGCCAACTCCACAGCCACATCGCCCACGGAAAATGCCAGTACGCCTTTTTCGTTCAGTTCATCCATTGCCTTATTGCCGTCCAAAGCTGCCAGATATTTCTGGATGCCGCCTAACTGCCTGCCGTACTTAGGCCCTACGGTGCGCAGCTGCGGTTTGAAGGAATAGCTTGTAAAATCACGCACGTCCTCGGTGAACGTCACCTCTTTCACATTCAGTTCGTCCCGGATAATATCCAGATAAAATTCATCCAATGCATGGGGTGCTTTCACGAACATCATGCCGATGGGCTGGCGGTTTTTCATATTGGCCGTATTTCTGGCCGCACGTCCCATCACGACAATTTTCAGTACTTCTTCCATATCCTCTTCCAGTTTTTTATCCACCATAGCCTCTTCCGGCACCGGGAAATCACACAGATGAACGCTTTCCTTAGCCTGCGTGTCAACACCGCATACCAGATTGCGGTAAATGTCTTCCGTCATAAACGGAATCATCGGTGCGGCACATTTGCTTACGGTTACCAACGCGGTGTAAAGCGTCATGTAGGCATTGATTTTATCCTGTTCCATGCCTTTCGCCCAGAACCGTTCACGGCTCCTGCGCACATACCAGTTGCTCATCTCATCCACGAAGCCGTCCAATGCCCTTGCCGCTTCCGGCAGCCTGTAATTCTCCATATCATCGTCCACCTCTTTTACCAAGGTGTTCAGCTTGGACAGCAGCCACTTGTCCATAACGGGAAGTTTCCCGTATTCCAGCTTATGCTTAGAGGCATCGAATCCGTCAATATTGGCATAGAGCACGAAAAAAGCATAGGTATTCCACAAGGTGCCCATAAACTTACGCTGGCCTTCCATCACCGCTTTGCCGTGAAAACGGTTCGGCAGCCAAGGAGCGGAATTGATAGTGAAATACCAGCGGATAGCATCCGCTCCATAAGTTTCCAGTGCCTCAAAAGGATCCACCGCATTCCCCTTGGACTTGCTCATCTTCTGTCCGTTTTCATCCTGCACATGCCCAAGGACGATTACGTTCTCAAAAGGCGACCTGTTAAAGAGCAGTGTGGATTCCGCCATCAGGGAATAGAACCATCCTCTGGTCTGATCCACGGCCTCGGATATGAACTGCGCCGGGAACTGCTGCTCAAAAAGATCTTTATTTTCAAAAGGATAATGATGCTGCGCAAAAGGCATGGCTCCCGAATCAAACCAGCAGTCAATCACTTCCGGCACGCGTTTCATTGTCCCGCCGCACTCCGGGCAAACACAGGTAATCTCATCAATATAAGGCCTGTGAAGTTCCACCGTCCGGGCTGCCGGATTGCCGCTCAGTTTTTCCAGTTCCTCCCTAGACCCTACGGCCTCCTGATGGCCGCAGCCACCGCACTCCCATACGTTCAGAGGCGTTCCCCAATAACGGTTCCGGGAGATTCCCCAGTCCTGAATGTTTTCCAGCCAGTTGCCGAACCTTCCTTCCCCGATGGATTCCGGAATCCAGTTCACCGTTTTATTGTTGCGCACAAGATCGTCACGCACGGCCGTCATTTTAATAAACCATGACTCCCTTGCATAATAGATAAGAGGAGTGTCACACCGCCAGCAGAACGGATAATCATGTTCAAACTTCGGTGCGTCAAAAAGCTTGCCCTCTTTGTCCAAATCTTTTAAAATATCCGGATCCGCATCTTTCACGAACTTCCCGGCATAAGGAGTTTCTTCCGTCATATTACCTTTGCCGTCCACGAACTGAACGAAAGGCAGGTCATACCGCCGTCCTACCTGTGCGTCGTCCTCACCGAATGCCGGCGCGATATGGACAATGCCGGTGCCGTCCGACATTGTGACATAGCTGTCACATGTCACGAAATGAGCCCGTTTCTTCTGTTTTTCCGCCTCTTTCCCGGTACATGCGAACAGCGGCTCATACTCCATATTCTCCAAATCTTTCCCCTGATATTTCTGCAGAATCTCATACGCCGGCTTCCCTTCTTCCGCCAGCCCGCCAAGTACCTGATCCAGAAGTGCCTGAGCCATATAATAAGTATAGCCGTCCGCCGCTTTCACCCTGCAGTATTCTGCCTCCGGATTCATGCAAAGCGCCGTATTGGACGGAAGTGTCCAAGGAGTGGTAGTCCATGCCAGAAAATAAGCGTCCTCCCCTTTTACTTTAAAACGCACTACCGCCGAACGTTCTTTCACTGCTTTATATCCTTGCGCCACCTCATGGGAGGACAAAGGCGTGCCGCACCGCGGACAGTAAGGCACTATCTTAAACCCTTTATACAAAAGCCCCTTGTCCCAGATCTGCTTCAATGCCCACCATTCGGACTCGATAAAGTCATCATGATAGGTGACATAAGGATTGTCCATATCGGCCCAGAAACCGACGGTACCGGAAAAATCTTCCCACATCCCTTTATACTTCCAGACACTCTCTTTGCACTGCCGGATAAAGGGGTCCAATCCATATTCCTCTATCTGCTCCTTGCCGTCCAGTCCCAGCTTCTTCTCCACTTCCAATTCCACCGGAAGCCCGTGGGTATCCCACCCGGCTTTCCTCGGCACCATATACCCCTTCATCGTGCGGTATCTGGGAATCATATCCTTAATGACACGGGTAAGCACATGACCGATATGGGGCTTGCCGTTTGCTGTCGGAGGGCCGTCATAAAAGGTATAAGTCGGGCCTCCTTTCCGGTTTTCCATGCTCTTCCTGAAAATGTCATTTTCCTTCCAGAACTGCTCCGTCTGCTTTTCACGCTCCACGAAGTTAAGATTGGTTGATACTTTCTGATACATTTTAGTCATCCTTTCTGAAAAAATTAACTCTGCGGGGAGAAACATTCTCCCGGACATCTTTCGTTAATAAAAGCCCCGTCCGTAAAAGGACGAGGCTCTGCGCTCGTATACCACCTGTTACATCATACGTCTGTCCGGTCAGGCACATCTTTCCGCCCGCCTGGCAGATTATATGGCTCCCCATAACGGCGGGATTCCGTCGGCACTTACTCCCCTTCTTCCTCTTTCCTGTCGGAAGACTCGGTTTCGGCCCGCAGCTCAGAAGTGATATTCGGCACCTCATACTCACGCCGGGCTCGCACCCTTCCCGGCTCGCTGCTGCTTTGTGAAAGCGCCTACTGTCTCCGTCATTGCCTTTCTGACATACATATATCTATTTACTAATTATAATACCCGGAAGCTTTATATGTCAAGCCGCTTATGAATCGGTAAACTTATATACAAACATATAATTTGCGGTGGACTGAATCGGTACTTCCACATTGCCGTTTTCATCGGCTTTTGTAGTTCCTATGCAGGCATTCTCACCTACCGTCACATTCCCTTCCTCATCCAAGCTCACCGTCTCGGCATATATGGATACTTTCGTCCCCTTTGCGCACTGCGGAAGATTCACATGCAGGCTTGCCGTCGTTCCCAAATCTTCATGGGATGCAAACCGTACCAAGACAGCCATGCTCTTCTTGCCCCTCTTCTCGCTGTCCACACCCGTCACGGACGCGTTTCCCACTCCGTTAAATCCGCTGTTGTCGGATCCGCCGCTGAATACCAAGGATGCACCGCACCCTATATTGCAATGCAGATATTTCGTATAACCGGAACCGTCAGACACTAGGCTATCCTTAATCTCTGCCGGTATGCTGCTTACGTTCTGCAGCTGAAGCACCAGCGACATACTGCCCCCATCAGGATTCGTAATGGAATCCGGAGAAAGTGTCCTGAGCGCATCGTTAATCTGCTGCCAATCCGTCAGAATGCTCCCCTTATAATTTAATGTCTGAAGCTGGCTGCTGTCCACGGTCTGAACCGGTACCGGTTCCGCTGCCGCTGCGGCCTCCTCCGACACGGCATTTTCCCCTCCGGGATTCTGCTGCCCGCCGTCACCCACATCCGTCTGCGCTCCGCCCGGAATCACTTCGGAATCTGTCACGCTTCCTTCCGGCACCGAATTGTCGGATACGGAGCCTGCCGTATCTCCGGCCTCCGAGAAACCGGCGGCCGACATATTGTCCGATACCGTCTGCGGCGGAACAGCCGGAGGCAGCTCCGCGCCATGTACTGTCATCCCGCATTGCATAAATGCCGCAAACACCAACGCCGCTGCCGATATCCGCATTTTCTTTCTATGGATTTCTCTTACTCCCAGCACATTTACCACCTCCGTTTTTGAAAAAACTGCCCCATCTTCAATGATATACTAATTATACAGCAGTTTTTCTTTTTTGAACACACAAATTTTACAATAATTTCACTGAAAAATCTCATTGATTTCTGTACAACTTTCACTTATGATAAGAGTGATACGGATAAGCAGGCCGCTTTGCGGCAGAATGGAGAGACAAATGGACAGACAAAACCTTACCCTGCTCACAGACTTATATGAGCTGACCATGATGCAGGGCTATTTCAAACACAAAGATCGGAACGAAACCGTTATTTTTGACGCTTTTTACCGCAATAACCCAGGAGGCGGAGGTTATGCCATTGCCGCCGGGCTGGAACAGGTCATCCAATATATTAAAGAACTTCACTTTTCCAAAGAAGATATTGACTATCTGTCCGGCCTGGGCATCTTCCGGGAAGATTTCCTTGCCTACTTAAAAGACTTTACATTCACCGGCGATATCTATGCCATCCCTGAAGGAACCGTTATTTTCCCCCGCGAACCCCTCATTAAAGTCATTGCCCCCATTATGCAGGCTCAGCTTGTGGAGACGGCAATCCTGAACATTCTCAACCACCAGAGCCTGATCGCCACAAAAGCGGCACGGGTCTGCTACGCGGCCCGCGGCGACGGAATCATGGAATTCGGCCTGCGGCGTGCACAGGGGCCGGATGCCGGCATTTACGGTGCAAGGGCGGCTGTAATCGGCGGCTGCATCGGAACTTCCAACGTATTGTGCGGCCAGCTTTTCGGCATTCCCGTAAAAGGCACCCATGCCCACAGCTGGATTATGAGTTTCCCCGATGAATACACCGCGTTCAAAACCTATGCGGACATGTATCCCTCAGCCTGCATTTTGCTGGCAGACACTTACGATACCTTAAAGTCGGGTGTCCCGAATGCCATACGGGTCTTCCGCGAAATGCGCGAAGCAGGCATTCCCCTCACTTATTACGGCATCCGTCTGGACAGCGGCGATCTGGCCTATCTTTCCAAAAAAGCGAGAAAAATGCTGGACGCGGCCGGTTTCCCCGATGCTGTCATATCCGCTTCCAATGACTTGGACGAATACCTCATTGACAGCTTAAAGGCACAAGGAGCCGCCATCACTTCTTGGGGCGTAGGCACCAACCTGATTACTTCCAAAGATTGCCCCGCTTTCGGCGGCGTGTACAAGCTGGCCGCAATTATGGGCAAGGACGGCCGGTTCATCCCCAAGATAAAACTTTCCGAAAACACGGAAAAAGTAACCAATCCCGGAAACAAAACCATATACCGGATATACGAAAAAGATTCCGGCAAAGTGAAAGCAGACCTAATCTGTCTGGTGGAAGAGCAGTTTGACGAAAACGAACCCCTTCTGCTTTTCGACCCGCTGGAACCATGGAAAAAGACAAAGCTTGCCGGCGGCAGCTACACAATGCGTGAAATCATGGTTCCCGTCTTCCTAAACGGGGAATGCTGTTACGAATCCCCGAAGGTAATGGATATCCGCGCTTACTGCCAACAGGAATTAAGTACGCTCTGGGACGAGACAAGGCGGCTGATAAACCCGCATAAGGTTTATGTGGATTTGTCGAAAAAGCTGTATGACATTAAAATCGAATTGCTGGATCGGATGGGGCGTGTCTGAAAAACCATACCCGCCGTCTGCACGCCCGGATTCGTGCAGACGGCGGGTATATTTTTGCTACTGCTCCATCTGGCGTCCAAGGAATCCCGCCGCGGAGAGAACCAGCTTCTGTTCCACTTCACCCATTTTCAGCTTGTCGTCGTTTTCCACCAATATGACGGAGCCTATCACATCCCCTTCACAGATAATGGGGCTGATGGCCTGATGCACATATTCCTCTTCGTTCCCGTCGGAAATGGCAATGAAATTCCGCTCCCCCTTAGAAGCCATAATTGTTTCCCTGTTATTGATTTTGTCCTCCAGTTCATGGCTCAGTCCTTTTCCCATCATATTTTTATATCCTCCGGACACCGCAATGAACTGATCTCTGTCCGTAATAAGCGCCGTATGACCGGAAACCTGCGCAAGGCTTTCCGCATACTGCTTTGCAAAAGTACTCATCTCACCGATCGGGGAATATTTTTTCAGAATAATCTCCCCTTCCCTGTCGGTAAATATCTCCAACGGATCGCTTTCCCTGATACGCAGCGTCCTTCTGATTTCCTTCGGTATGACAATACGGCCTAAGTCGTCGATTCTCCTGACAATTCCTGTTGCTTTCATAACTTCAACTCTTCCTCCATCATCATAATTTATTTTATCGTCTTTCATCTAGTATGTGGCAATATTGGATTAATATACCTCGCTCCCGGGAAATTAGATTTTTTTATAAAAAATTAAATCTTAATATTTTATAAAGATGCTTCACGATTCCCCATTTTACGCTATCATATAATAGGTATTGGCATAGGGACAGCTTAACAGAAAAATGAAGCTGCCCGACGGCGGCAGCCAAATATCCGCAAGCAGCCGCTTGCCCAGGCATAAGGCTCAACGGGAGAATACGGCACTGCCGTTTATCCGCAGGCCATGCCCGATGCGCGTAAGATTTACAGGATATACATGGGAGAAAAGATAGAGATGCAGGAACTTGAATGGATTGACATAAGCACCACCAACAGACAATCCGAAAGCAGGCAGCGAACCAGGCCGGCACAGACAGCTGCACGCCGGCGAATTGAGGAACAGCCGCTTCCGGATGAAGAATGGCAGCAAAGAGCCGCCGAGGAACGCCGCAGACAGATGTTGGCACAGGAACGGCGGCGCAGGATGCCCATCGATAACAGAATCGAAGAGCCGGGGACGGACGGCAGAAAAACCACCCGCACGGCAGAAACGGCCGTTCCTGGGCAAAAAGGAGCCGATACTGCCAAGTTACGGAAAAAGAAACGGCGCAGACAGGCAAAAACCATCCGGGGATTTTTTCTGTTCACTACATTTATGCTGATTACCGCAACGCTTTTCGGACTGGCTCTCACACTAAATTACATATACGGCAAAAACAGCCGGAAAGAGCAGACACAGCCTGCCGCAAAGGTATTGGTTGAAGAGCAGACAATGCCCCAGGATATCCGGGAATGGGGGCTGTTTTACAACACACCGTTAGAACGGCCCAAATTGGCAGTAGATTTGCTCACTATAAACGAGTATTCGCGCCCCGGCGAAGTCCTTCCCGAAGTAAAAAACATTTTCGTACACTACACCGCAAATGCCGGAACAACGGCGGAGCAGAACAAAAGTTATTTCCAGTCTTTGGCCGAAACCCATGAACGGTCGGCCAGTGCCCACTTTATCATCGGATTCGACGGAGTGATTGTACAGTGCATTCCCACAGCCGAGATTGCCTATGCGGTAAAAGAACGCAATTACGATTCCATTTCCATTGAATGCTGTTTTCTGGACGAAAGCGGAGTATTTACGCAGGAAACCTACCGTTCTTTAATCGAACTCACTGCCTGGCTGCTGCACAAATATGAACTGAGACCGGAAGACGTGCTGCGGCACTATGACGAAGGCGGGAAAAACTGCCCTAAATACTATGTTGAACACGAGGATGCATGGCGGCAGTTTCTTAATGACCTGGAAACCTACATGGAAAATGTCACTCAGACAGACATTGCCATGCCGGAGTCACAGTAACAGGCTGAGCCAGAGACAATAAGCGTGCAAACCGATAAAACAACACTGCGTTTTGCGGAAAGCCGGAATATGTTCGGACACGTTCCTAAACATACCCTTATCATAAAAAACCGGCAGGAATTCGCTTCATGCCATCCCCTGCCGGTTCTTCTCATTTATGCCATACTGCTCTAAGTATTCTTCTGCTTTTCCTTAATCTCATTGCGTATGTCTTTAATTACCTGCTCCAGTTCATCCAGTTCCTTCTTTACGGTTTCCTTGTCTTCGTTTTTCAGCAATTCCGCTACCAAATCGGTGACCGTCACCTCCGTAGATTTAATTTTCTTAAAATCATTGGACATCTTGCTCATTTCATATTCTGACAGGCTTACTGTTGGCTGATAACATCTGCCATATACATTCCCGCTTTTCACAAAATCCACAACCTCAACCAGGTTCTTTTTCAGCATCCTTTTCAATGTGGTATGCACAGTAGTCAGCATCAGTTCATCATTGGCTATCTCCGAAGCCATCAGCGGCCTGCCTGCGCTCCACAAAACATATAAGATGTCATTCTCCCTTCTTGTCACCTGATACTCTTTTGTCTTACTTTCCATACCCTAAAATCCCCACTTTCTTAATTATTTATACTTCCGTCCTTTTTTCAGCAGAACAATACAACGTTGTTAGTCCCCCTAACAGCTATTATGCATCATTTTCCGGAAAAATGAAATAGGTAAAATAAACTTTTTCCCAAAAAATATGCTTACACGCCATATTGCCCGTTTCACAGAAACGCGGCACGCCCCTCGTTACCGCTGCATCTGCAATAGCCTTTCCCGCAGTTCCCCTTCCATCCTGCGCAGTTCCGTCTCCGCCTCCTGCCTCTTCTGCCTGCCCTCTGCCTGAATCCGCACAACTTCGTCCAATGTGGAAATCAGCGATTCGTTGGTCTGTTTCAGCGTCTGGATGTCTACGATGCTCCGCTCCGCTTCTTTCGCCGTCTCCACTGTAGCCATTTTCAATATGGCCGCATTTTTCTTCAGCAGTTCGTTGGTCATATCCGTCACTTCCCGCTGTGCCTGTGCAGCCTGTGCGGAATGATTCACTCCCAATGCCAATACCATCTGGCTCTTCCACAGCGGTATCGTATTGACCAGCGTGGATTGTATCTTTTCGGACATGATCGTATCATTGCTCTGCACCAGACGAATCTGCGGAGCCATCTGAATCGACACCATTCTGGTCAGTTCCAAATCATGAATTTTCTTCTCAAACCGATCACATAGGGATACGAAATCATTTACTGCCTGTGCGTCCTCCGGCAGATTGCTCAGCCGTGCCTTCTCCATAAGCACGGGAAGTTCTTCTCTCCGTACTTTTTCCAGTTTTTTCTTCCCAGCCAGAATATACATGGACAATTCTTTATAATAATTTTTATTCAGATCATACATTTTGTCCAACATGGCCGCATCTTTCAGCAATTGAATCTGATGCGCTTCCAGTACGCCGGAAATCTTATTGATATTGACTTCCGCTTTGTCGTACTTACTCTTCATTGCCTCAATTTTATTGCTGCTCTTTTTAAAGATTCCGAGAAATCCTTTTTCCTCCTCCTCCTCAAATTTCTTCAGTTCATATACCACTCCGGATAAAAGTTCCCCGATCTCCCCCAAATCTTTCGTCCTTACATTGGCCAAAGCCATCTCGGAAAAGTCCGCAATCTTTTTCTGGGCTCCTGCGCCGTACTGAAGAATAACCGTGGAATTCCTAAGGTCAATCTGTTTTGAGAAATCGTCTACCATTTTTTTCTCTTCCGGCGACAGCATGCTTTCGTCCAGCATCGGCTCCTGCCCGCCTGCCTCCTGCACGGCACCGGCTGTTTCCTGCGCTGCCGAAGGAACTGCCGGAGCCTGTGGCTCCTTATTCAGTTCCTCAAACGGATTTAAAGTAAGTGTAGGCATTTCTGTTCTGTTTTCTTCCATAATTACGACCCTTCTTTCTCTTTTTCTGACGGATTCTTTCCCTTAAACTTATCCGGGGCATCCTTGTGCCCCGGCTTCTGTTTCGCCCTATTTCACTTTCAGTTCATCTTCCAGAAGCCCTTCCTGTGCCAGCATCGTGGACAGCACGGAAATATCCGTGGACACATCCAATGCATCCTCCTCAAAAAGCTTATCGAACATTTTCTCAAAAGCCCCGTTGATATCATCCAGCATATCTTCTATTTCCCTTTTTGCCGTTGCAATATTTTCTCCCTGCACGGGTTGCTCTGCAAATTCCCTATACCGTTCCACCAGTTTCAGCGTAGTGGGCAGATAATAACTCATAAACTTACGGATATCCGGCAATTTTTCCGGTTTGCCGCCGATATGCCCGAAAATCTGCCCGCAGACCTTCTCCAGCCGGCATAATTTGCCGGAAATAGCCTCTCCTTCCAGAGTATCGTTTATCTCCCGGATACGGCGGATGCATTCGTTTCCTTCTTCCACTGCCAGCTTCAGCTGAATTCTGGCCGGATCCTGCGCCAGACGTTCCTCTTCCTCCGCCAGCCGCTCTTCCTCCTCCTTCTGCCGCTTCAGCCGTTCCTGCGCATCCAGATACATTTGATAAGAATCGTTGGTCAGCATAAAGCAAGTCTCTTTCTCATCCAGATGCCCTTCCCGGAACCAGCCCATCCGGATCATCTTACCCAGATCCTTAATGACAAACTTTTCTTTCTTACCGACCCTTTCTGCCAGCCCTTCTATGGAATAAAAATCCTTTTCTCCCATAGTCCTCACATATTTCTTAAAACGCCCGGCACGCCTTCTCCACCGCCCCCCTACGACAGCCACTCCCGTACAAAGCCCTGCAATCACTGCCGCAAAACTGGAAGAAGCAATGCCGATTCCCATGCCTAAAACTTCAAAACTTACAAAAGTCAGGAAATATCCCGCGGCGGCGGAAGTCCACCCCGCCACTGCCCCAACAGTGCCCAGCACTTCCATCAAGGTACCCGAAATCCGCCCTTTCGGATTTTTTACCACAGGCAGCTGCCGCGCTGCTTTGCTCCGATATGTAACCGTCTCCCCTTGGGATTTCTTTTCCTCCGGCTCCTGTTTTCTGCCGGCGGCATCGAAAACATCCTTTTTTTCCCGAAAAAAAGAATCCAGGTTTCCCGCATGATTTGCCGCCTCCTGTACGGAACGGCGCACCTCCGCCATGGCATCCTCCACCGTGACCCTGATATTATCCTGCAGTT
Source organism: uncultured Lachnospiraceae bacterium (assembly GCA_910586275.1). Taxonomy (GTDB): domain Bacteria; phylum Bacillota; class Clostridia; order Lachnospirales; family Lachnospiraceae; genus Kineothrix. The sequence goes on from CAJUIM010000030.1 coordinate 15,844, forward strand.
CCCTTATTTCCTTTGATTTCACAAACTTATCGATTCTCTCCCCTATCTCCCGACCCCATTCGGAAATATCCTTATCATCCATCTTTACGACACCCTTTCCTGCTCCACTGCTTACGAATTAGTCCTTCCTTCTGACTTGCCCTCCCCTGCACTTATATCATAATATCACACCAAAGATACACATTACAAGCAGTATCCCCGAAACATGGGGGAAAATTGGGAGGGCACGCAGGAAACCTCTTCCTAAAGCAGCACCTCTTCCATCACCCCCAGTACCTTTTCCGCCATCCCAAGCAGCTGTTCCGCATCCCGTTCCACCATGCCGTACCGTTTATACTTCAGCAGGAACATCGGCCCTCCTTTCGCGGCAAAAGTCAGTTTCGGGCACCGCTTCAGCAAATCCGGTATCTCCTCCGTCTTAATTTCCGCATTGGCATTCAGCAGAAACCGGATTTCCTCATTTTTCCCCCGCACCTCGGACATATATAACCGATGCGCCTGAACGCGGATTAAAGCAATGCGCAGCAAATTATCCACGGATTTGGGTATTTCCCCGAAGCGGTCCAACAGTTCTTCTTTCATATCCTCGCTTTCCGCCTGATTTTCTATGCCGGCTATCCTCTTGTAAATATCCAGTTTCTGAAATTCGTTAACGATATAAGAAGGCGGTATGAAAGCATCCACATCCAGATCCACCGTAGTGCTGAAGTCCTCTTTTGTCTGAATCCCTTTCAAAGTTTTTACCGCTTCGTTCAGCATTTTGCAGTACAAATCATATCCCACTGCCTGCATATGCCCATGCTGTCTGGCTCCCAGCAAGTTGCCTGCCCCGCGGATTTCCAAGTCGCGCATGGCAATTTTGAAGCCGCTTCCCAAATCAGTGAATTCCCGGATGGCTGCCAGACGTTTCTCCGCAATCTCCTTCAGCATTTTATCCCTTCGGTACATAAGGAACGCATAAGCCGTACGGTTGGAACGCCCCACCCGTCCTCTTAACTGGTAAAGCTGGGACAGCCCCATGTTATCGGCATCGTGGATAATCATTGTGTTGACATTGGAAATATCCAAACCGGTCTCTATAATGGTGGTAGACACCAGCACGTCGATTTCCCCGTCGATAAATTCGTACATTATTTTTTCCAATTCATGTTCTTTCATCTGTCCGTGGGCAAAAGATACATTGGCTTCCGGCACCAAAGCCGCTATTTTTGCCGAAACATCGGCTATGTTGCTGACACGGTTATAGACATAGTATACCTGTCCCCCTCTGGACAGTTCCCTTACAATAGCCTCCCTCACCATTTCTTCATTATATTCCATCACATAAGTCTGAATAGGAAGCCTATCTTCCGGCGCTTCTTCCAGCACGCTCATATCCCGGATGCCGATCAGGCTCATATGCAGCGTCCTTGGGATCGGTGTGGCTGTCAGCGTGAGCACATCCACTGTCTCTTTCATTTTCTTAATCTTCTCTTTATGCGCTACGCCGAACCGCTGTTCCTCGTCAATAATCAGCAGACCCAAGTCTTTGAAAACCACATCCTTGGACAAAACCCGGTGAGTGCCGATTATAATATCCACCATGCCTTTCCTTAAGTCTTCCACCGTCTTTTTTATTTCCGTCTGTGTCCGGAAACGGGACATTAAATCTACCCTAACCGGAAAGTCTTTCATTCTCTGCACAAAAGTATTATAGTGCTGCTGTGCCAAAATCGTGGTAGGAACAAGGTAAACTACCTGTTTGCCCTCCTGAATGGCCTTGAATGCCGCACGAATGGCAATTTCCGTTTTCCCGTATCCCACGTCCCCGCAGATCAGCCGGTCCATAATTTTTCTGCTTTCCATATCCGCCTTAGTGTCTGCAATGGCTGCCAACTGATCCTCCGTTTCTTCATAGGGGAACATCTCTTCAAATTCCTGCTGCCATACCGTGTCCTTTCCGTAAACATAGCCTTCCTGCTGCTGCCGTGCCGCATACAGTTCCACCAAGTCTTTGGCAACTTCGTTGACCGCACCCTTTACCTTGCTCTTTGTCCGGTTCCATTCCTGTGTCCCCAGCTTATTCAGTTTGGGCTTATTGGCATCCGCGGAGGCATATTTCTGAATGACATCCAGACCCGTGGCAAGGATATAAAGATTTCCGCCGTCCCGGTATTCAATCTTCATATAATCCTTGACGACCTTCTCCACCTCCACTTTCTCAATGCCCTTATAGATCCCCAGGCCGTGGCTTTCGTGCACTACATAGTCTCCCACTTTCAGATCCGCAAAATCATTGATTTTCTGGCCTTCATATTTTTTCTTTTTCTTCTTTTTCTTCTTTTCCGTACCGAAGATATCCGTTTCCGAAATGACCACAAATTTTATCAGCGGATATTCAAAACCTTTCAGCGCATGCCCGTAAAAGGTCATAATTTCCCCCGGCTGAATCTCACGGAACGGGTCTTCACTGTAAAAACTGGTCAGTTCCTCTTCCCGCAAATCTTCCGCCAGCCTCTTCGCCCTGGTTCTGGAGCCGGACAGGAGCAGCACACGGAAACCGTTTTTCCGATACCGTTTCAGATCCTTAACCAGGGCTTCAAAACTATTATTATAAGAAGCAACGCTTTTTGCCCCGATATCAAATTTCCTGCCGGCCTTAAGCAGCGTGTTCTTCATGTCAATGGCCGAAAGCATGACCACCCGGTTAGACGATATTTTTGCCATGACTTCCTCCACGCCGTACAGAATTTCCGTCTGTGCCGGCAATGCATAACCCTTTTCCAGACGATGCATCATGCTTTCCCGGAACTCCGTCTCCACCGCATCGGCATGTTCTTTCACTCTTGCCGGCTCATCAATGAAAATGCAGCACTTCTCTTTCTCATACAGTTCCGTAAAGGACACCGTCTCAGGATAAAAACAGCGGATATAGCTTTCCAAATTCACGGAGGTGCGCAGTTCCAGAAGCTGTTCCTTCAGTTCCTTTACCTGGAGCGTAATGCGGTGCGCTTCCTCTGTCTTAAAGTCTTCCCTCATTTTTTCGCTGCATGCTTTCGCCTCCGCTTCAATCCGCCTAACCCCTCTTTTCAGTCCCTCCTCCGTAAGCACCATCTCCGTGGCAGGGTAAATCCGGATGGACTGAAGATTTTCAATAGAACGCTGGCTTAAGATATCGAAGCTGCGGATAGACTCCACCTCTTCCCCCCACAGTTCAATCCGATAAGGATTTTCCTCCGTTAGGTCAAAAATATCCACAATGCCTCCCCGAATGCTGAACTGTCCCGGAGCCTCTACCTGATAGTTCTTCTCGTAGCCCATCTCCACCAGTCTGCCCGCCAGTTGCTGCTCATTGACAGTCGATTGGTATCCGATAGACACCACATTCTTTTCCAATGCTTTCAGCGGGACCTGCGGGGTCATTAAACTGCCGAAAGTGGTCACTACGGTAAGAGGCCTCCCCTCTATGATCCTGCGCAGTGCCCTCACCCGCTCTTTCACTAACTGATTTCCATGAATATCTGCCTGATAAAAAATCAAGTCTTTTGCCGGATACATAATGACATTCCTATCATAAAGCCGGTAATCCTCATAAATTTCCCTTGCCCGCAAATCGCTGAAGGTAACGATTATCTTATACTTCAGCCCCAGTGCGTCACACAAACCGTATACCATATGCATTTTCTGGGAATCCACGCAGCCCGTCAGCCATGCTGCCGTGCCTGTCTTCTTCAGATACTTTTCAATTTCTTCAAATTCTCCCAGTTCATGCAAAGGTGCCGTAAATGTTCTCATCCTATAACCATGCCTTTCTCCAAACTCATTGCTTTCCGTCCGGTTCCCCATCCGCCCGCACTTTGCGGTTAAATACATTCATTGCAGCGTCCGTCCCTTCCGTCAGCATCAGCCTTACTGCCTGTACGGCCTTTTCCGATGCTTCATCTATGGCTGCTCTTTCTTCCTTATTAAAATGCCCCAACACCCAGTCTGCCAGATCATATGTTTTGGGCTTTTCCCCTACACCCATGCGGATTCTCCGGAAATTCTCCGTTCCCAGCATTTTAATTATATTTTTCAGTCCGTTATGGCCTCCCGCGCTGCCTTTTTTCCGCACCCGCAGCTGCCCTGGCGGCAGGCTCACATCATCCGATATGACAATAAGCTCCTGTTCCGCATCCGCTTTATAATAATCCATTGCCATCCGCAGGCTCTCCCCGCTTAGGTTCATATAAGTCAGAGGCTTCATCAGAATCACTTTCTGCCCCTCAATATTCCCCTTGCCTAGCAATGCTTTATGTTTTAACTCCAGCACACTGATATTATACTTCTCCGCCAAAGCATCTATCACATCATAACCCACATTATGGCGGGTATTGCCGTATTCTTTTCCCGGATTTCCCAATCCTGCTATGATATACATATTCCATATCCTCGCTTTCCCGTTCTGCCTTTACAGTATACAACGACAAGCCACGGCATCGGTGCCGTGACTCATTCAATGCATCCCCTCATTCCGCCTGTCCTATCCTTTTTCATACTTACCGTATATCAGGAACATATTTAGCCAATTAACGTTGATTCGGCTACTCTGCCATATTACCATACAGTTTTCCAATAATCAACGGCATTATGCCGGGCACCCGTCAGCTTCTGCTGACATACTTCCTCTGGGTGCCCGTGTGCATAAAAATTACGGGCACCGCCCCCCGGCAGTACCCGTATCAACATCTGTAAATAATGCACGAAATAAAATAGTCCTATCCCTCCACATCCGGCTCCAGCAGCGCCCTCTCGTAGCCTTCCAGTATTATGTCTTGTATCCGCTCCCGGGTATCCGAATTGATGGGATGTGCAATATCCCTATATTCCCCATCTGTCGCTCTTTTACTCGGCATTGCAATGAAAAGACCTTTCTCGCCTTCAATCACCTTAATATCATGCACTACGAATTCATCATCAAGAGTGATAGATACGATCGCCTTCATCTTCCCTTCCTTTGCAATCTTCCGTACTCTAACATCTGTAATCTGCATGCCGTATCCCCCTTGGATATCATATGGTCTGAATAGTTTCTATTAATATTATAACATTACATTACATATCTGTCACTATGCTCTATTACAATTTTTATCCCGTCTTCACCCTTGTGGTACGAATTTGCACGGATAGTATCCCTGCTCTCCACGATGCAATTTTCAATGTGTGTGTTATCACCGATGTAAACATCATTCAATATAATAGAATTCTTAATATAACAGTTATTACCAATGTATGTCTTCTTGAAAATAACAGAATCCTCCACGGTTCCGTTTACGATACAGCCGCTGGAAATAAGGCTGTTCCTTACATGTGCCCCAATATTGTACTTTGCCGGCGGAAGGTCATCCACTTTGGAATAGATGTCCGGATACTGTTTGAAGAAATAATCCCTTATTTCCGGTTTCAGAAAGTCCATGTTGGTTTCATAGTAGTCCTGCACCGATGCAATATTTTTCCAGTACTCTTTAATTTTGTAACCGTAAATCCGTTTCAGACTCTTATAACGTATTAAAATGTCCTTTACGAAATCGTAACGTTCTTCCTCCATTCCTTTCTCAATCATCTCAATAAGCTGGCGTCTTCTGACTACATAGATGCCGCAGGAAACGGTATTCGATTTGGCCACGACAGGCTTCTCTTCAAAATCTTCGATGCGGCTTTCTTCATTCATTTTCATCACGCCGTACCTGCCTACATCCATGCCCGCCGGCATATCCTTGCACACAACTGTAATGTCCGCTTTCCGTTCAATATGGTACTCCAATATTTTATTGTAGTCCATCTTATAAACACAGTCACCGGATGTGATGACAACATACGGCTCATGACTGTTCTTTAAGAAAAACAGATTTTGGGCGATGGCATCCGCCGTCCCGCGATACCAGAAATTGCTCTCCGCAGTGACCGCAGGGGTAAATACAAATAAACCGCCTTGTTTCCGCCCGAAATCCCACCATTTAGAGGAACTTAGATGCTCATTCAGACTGCTGGCATTATATTGGGTAAATACCGCCACCTTATGTATATGGGAATTGGACATATTGCTCAATGCAAAGTCAATGCCTCTGTAGCTTCCGGCGATCGGCATCGCACAAACGGCCCGTTTCTGGGAAAGTTCCTTCATTCTGTGATTATTGCCACCTGCTAAAATTATACCTATTGCTCTCACTATTCATCACCTGCCTTAATCAAAGTTTTTCCGCTTGGAAGATAGCAGTTTTCATAATCTTCCGGCGTTGTCACGCCGAAAATCACAGAATTCTTCCCGACAGTCACGCCGCCCGGCACTACACTCTTTTCACCGATCGTAACCATTCCGTTATTATATATGTTCGGGTCGGTTTCATTCGGTGCTTCTTCGCCGATGCCCAGCCTTACATTATCTGCGATTGCCACATTTTCCGCCACAATCGACTTATTGAGCTCACAGTTCTTACCGATGCAGGTTTCATTCATAATGATGGAATCCCTTACTACGGTTCCTTCCCCTATCGTCACTCCGCATCCGATTACGGAGTTATATACCTGTCCGTATATTTCGGCCCCTTCCCCAATGATGCTCTTCTCTATCACGCTGTCGGCAGAAATGTACTGCGGGGGAAGAATCAGGCTGCGGGTATAAATCTTCCAATATTCTTCATAAAGGTTAAATTCCGGGACAATATTGATAAGTTCCATATTGGCTTCCCAATAGGAACTTAAAGTGCCCACGTCCTTCCAATATCCGTTAAATTCATATGCATAAAGAGGTGCGCCGTTTTTATGGCAATACGGAATGATATGTTTCCCAAAATCCAACGACGGCTGCTCCGCATTGACATTCAGTGCTTTCCGCAGCGTCTTCCAGTTAAAAATATAAATCCCCATGGATGCCAGATTACTTCTGGGATTCTGGGGTTTTTCCTCAAAATCCGTAATCCTTTTGTTCTCGTCGGTAATCATGATGCCGAACCTCTTTGCCTCCTCCATCGGCACGGGCATGACGGCTATCGTCACCTCCGCGTTGTTTTCCTTATGGAAATCCAGCATCACCTCATAATCCATCTTATAAATATGATCCCCCGAAAGGATCAGCACATAATCAGGGTTAAAGCTGTCAATGTAATCCATATTCTGATAAATGGCATTCGCGGTTCCGGTATACCATTCGCTGTGGGCACTTTTCTCATAAGGGGGTAAAACCGTCACGCCTCCTATATTCTTGTCCAAATCCCACGGAATGCCTATTCCAATATGCGTATTCAGGCGGAGGGGCTGATACTGCGTAAGCACGCCTACCGTGTCCACTCCGGAATTAATGCAATTACTGAGCGGAAAATCTATAATTCTGTATTTCCCGCCAAAAGCCACCGCCGGCTTTGCCACTTTTGACGTCAAAACGCCCAATCGGCTGCCCTGTCCGCCGGCCAGCAGCATGGCAATCATTTCTTTTTTAATCATGTCATCACCTCTTATAATTACTTATGCTTGTACCAGTCACTATATAATGTTTTTTAATTATACCATATCATGATAGAAAAGTGAATATTTTTTACAAAATATCTTTTTCTTTTTCATGCAACCTTGTGATATTTTTACAAAAATTCTTTTTGCGTTCTTTGTTTTTTGTTACTTTTTCATATTTTCTTTTATTTGTCCTGTTATATTGCCATCATATTTATCAGACTGTCTGTTCCCCCGCCTCCTGCATGCATATTTTTTAGTCAGGAACCGATGCCGCCACGGTACGTTCCGCCAAAACACCGGAGCAGACCCAAAACCGAACATTGATTTCCGTACAATGCCGCAAATTGGTATGGATATACTTTTGCGCATATGCTATAATAAAAAATCGGATATATTCCACTATTTGTAAATTACCCGTTTACATATCCATAATTTGCATATAATAAGAATAAAACAATACTGTTCACGGAGCGGACAGTATCAACAAAAAAGGACAGGAAGTGCAGCCATGTATCAAATAGACTTTAAACATCCAATTCACATATATTTCATCGGTATCGGGGGCATCAGCATGAGCGGCCTGGCCGAAATTCTCCTCTCGGAAGGGTTCCGGATCTCCGGCTCCGATATGAAAGAAACGGAACTGACGGACTCTTTGGAGAAAAAAGGCGCCGTCATTCACTATGGACAGCAGACCTCCCACCTTACGCCCGACATCGATCTCGTGGTCTATACAAGCGCCATCCATCCGGACAATCCGGAATACATCTCCATGAAGGAACTTCACCTCCCCAGTTTAAGCCGTGCACAGCTGTTGGGACAGATGATGAAAAATTACAGACTGCCCGTAGCGGTAAGCGGAACCCACGGAAAGACCACCACCACTTCCATGATTGCGGAAATCCTTCTGGAAAACAACAGCGATCCCACCTTGTCCATCGGGGGCATTTTCAAAGATATCGGCGGCAATATCCGCATAGGCAGTTCCGATTATTTTGTCACCGAGGCATGTGAATATACCAACAGCTTTTTAAGTTTCTTCCCTAAAATAGGCATCATATTAAATATCGAAGAAGACCATCTGGATTTTTTCAAAGATATCCATGATATCCGCTGTTCCTTCCGCCGTTTTGCCGAACTCATTCCCGAAGACGGCACCTTAATCATCAACGGCGACATCGAACATTATGAGGAAATTACCGAGGGTCTTCCCTGCCGGATTATTACTTACGGCACCTCCGATGCCTGCGGCTATCATTGCTCCGATATTTCCTATGACGGCTATGCCCATGCCCTTTTTACGCTGCACGGCCCCGGATCGGAAGAATCACGTTTTGCCTTGGCCGTTCCCGGCGAACATAATGTTTCCAATGCCATGGCCGCAATTGCGCTTGCCGACTTATTCGGCATAGAAAGGCGCATTGCCCAAAAAGCGCTGCTGCACTTTACCGGTACCGACCGCCGTTTCGAATACAAAGGCAAAAAGAACGGATTCACTATAATAGATGATTATGCGCATCATCCCACAGAAATTACTGCAACTTTAAAAGCTGCGGAAAATTATCCGCACCGGACGTTATGGTGTGTATTCCAGCCGCACACATATACCCGCACCAAAACCTTCCTCCATGACTTTTCCAAGGCCCTGCTGCACGCGGATAAGGTCATACTGACGGATATCTATGCGGCTAGGGAAACAGATACCTTAGGCATCAGCTCCAAAGACCTGCAGGAGGAGATTCTGCAGATGGGCGGGGAATGTTACTATTTTCCCTCCTTTGAATCCATTGAAAAATTTATTTCGGAAAACTGCCTAAAGGATGATTTGTTGATAACTATGGGAGCCGGAGATGTAGTAAAAATCGGAGAAAACCTGCTGCAGAAATAACTTTTCCACAATATCCACAGAATCCGGAAAGAAATTGCCTTTCCGGATCTGTGGATATTTCCTTTTTTTCAGATCCACAAATTTCCTGTTTCCCGGCCTTTTCCTTCCATTTATTATCCACATTATCCACACCGTCCACAATCGGCGCATCCGGCGCAATTACGCCATTTTCTGGCATATTTACTATTTCTTTTTGAAAAAGGTTATGCTATAATTCATTTTGCTCTGGCGGAAAACCAACATTTTGGCACGAATCACAGATTGAGAAAGGATTGCGTTCATTGATATGGATCATTTGAAAATTTACAAAGATAACTATGCGGACATGACGGCCGTATCTAATATTTTTATTGATGAATATATGAAAGATGCCAATGATGCGCAGCTGAAAGTCTATCTTTACCTTATCCGGATGATGAACGCTAATCTGCCCATCGGCATATCCGATATTGCGGACAAGTTCAACCATACCGAAAAGGATGTTCTCCGTGCGCTCAAATATTGGGAAATGAAGCGGCTGCTGGCCTTGGAATATGACGAAGAGCGAAATCTGTCCGGCATCCATCTGCTGGATTTAAGCAGGCAGGCAGGATCTCCCGCCGAAATGCCTACGGCTGCCGTGATCACCCCCATGATTCCGACAGTTCCCGCAATTACACCTATGGCTCCGGCAGCGGCTCCCACAATCGCTCCCATGGCTCCTGTGGTGCCCCTTAAACCCAAGCCGGCTCCCGAAGAAACGGACCCTTACGCAAAACCGGCCTATACACTGGATCAGCTGAAAGCATTTAAGGCCCAGGAAACTACCTCCCAGCTTCTGTTTATCGTGGAGCAGTATGTAGGGAAAACCCTTACCCCATCCGAAATCAGAACCGTCTTTTTTCTTTCGGACAAGCTGTCCTTTTCCGTAGACTTGATTGACTATCTGGTGCAATACTGTCTGGAGAGAGGGAAAAAGGATTTCCGTTACATAGAGAAAGTGGCGGTCAGCTGGGCACAGGAGGGCATCACCACTCCCGAACAGGCCGAAAAGCATGCATATAAATATGAAAAAATCGTATATGATGTCTTGAAGGCCCTAGGCAAGAACAATGCCCCTACCGCCAAAGAGGTAGAATATATCAGACATTGGACCAAAGTGCTCGGCTACGGCATGGATATTATTTCGGCCGCCTGCGAACGCACCGTGTTAAGCACGGACAAGCACCGCTTTGAATATGCCGACAGCATTTTGAACAGCTGGCATAGCGCAGATATCCGTCATTATGAAGATATTGCCAAAGCCGACGAGAACTTCCGGCGGGCAAAAGTCCCTCAGCCCCGCGTCGGCGTATCCAATAAATTTAATCAATTCAAACAGAACAATTATGATTTCGATGCCCTTGAAAAAGAACTTTTAAGGAACTAAAAGGAGATACGGGAATGCCGTTAAGCAACAGTCAATATGATTCCATTGTCCATACATACGAAGAAAAACAAAACAGAAACCGGCATCTGCTGGAAGAGCGCAGGAACCATGTGTACAAGCATATCGATGGCTATAGGGAACTGGAAGACTCCATTTCCTCCGTCTCCGTGGCACAGGGAAAGAAACTGCTGGATGGCGACGAATCCGCGCTTGCCGAACTGCGCCTGCTTCTGAAAGAACTGTCGGAAGCGAAAAAAGGGCTGCTGCTTTCTGCCGGTCTTCCCGCCGATTATCTGGAACCGGCCTATGACTGCCCGGACTGCCAAGATACCGGATATATCGGCAACAGGAAATGCCACTGCTTTAAGCAGGCCGAAATCATGCTTTTATATGAACAGTCCAATATCAGCCGGCTGTTGGAAAAAGAGAATTTTTCCGTTCTTTCCTACGAATATTACCAGGGGGAGGATCTGACGCGCTTCCGGAACGCAGCCGAAGCCAGCAAAAAATTTGCGGAAAATTTTGATTTCGACTACCACAATTTATTTTTTTATGGTACAGTGGGTACAGGCAAATCCTTTCTTTCCGGCTGTATCGCAAAAGAATTGATTGAGAATGGCCGTTCTGTAATTTATTTCAGTGCCGTCAGGCTTTTTGAAACCTTATCACAGATATCTTTTGACCATAAAAGCAAAGAAGAACTTCATAGTACGCATCATGACCTATACCAATGTGATTTGCTGATTATTGATGACTTAGGGACAGAATTGACCAACAACTTTGTTACCACACAACTGTTTTCCTGTTTAAACGAACGGCATATGCGGCGGAAACCTACTATTATTTCCACTAATTTATCATTGGAAGAATTAAGGAACCGTTACTCGGACAGAATATTTTCGCGTATCATGAGCAGCTATCAGATTTATAAACTGTCCGGCCCGGATATCCGGATATATAAGAAATTAAACAAATAAACAGATGATGACACAGCTTTCGGAAAGTGAGGATTTACATGTCAAGACGTGAAGAAAAAAGAAATCTGGAAACCATTCCTGTCGGCTCCCTTGGCATCATTCCTTTGGAAGGATGCAAAGCATTGGGGGAGAAAGTCGATAATTTTCTTGTAAAGTGGAGGACGGAACGTGAGAGCGAGCATAAAGCCAGCCTTGCTTTTGCCGGATACCAACGCGATTCCTATATTTTAAGCGCACATGTGCCACGTTTCGGCTCCGGAGAAGCCAAGGGCATCATTTTGGAATCCGTCCGCGGCACCGACCTTTATATTTTAGTGGATGTGGCCAACTACAGCTTAACTTATTCCTTATGCGGACATGAAAACCATATGTCGCCGGACGACCATTATCAGGATTTAAAACGCATTATTGCCGCAGTAGGCGGAAAAGCAAGAAGGATAACTGTCATTATGCCATATCTATATGAAAGCAGACAGCATAAGCGCACCGCAAGGGAATCTTTGGACTGCGCACTTGCGCTTCAGGAAATGGTGGCAATGGGCGTGGACAATATAATTACCTTCGATGCCCATGACCCCCGTGTGCAGAACGCAATTCCGCTCCATGGCTTCGAGACAGTGCAGCCTACCTATCAGTTCATCAAAGGGCTTCTGCACCATGTGGAAGGGCTTCAGATAGACTCCGACCATATGATGGTCATCAGCCCCGACGAAGGCGGCATGCACCGTGCCATCTACATGGCCAATGTGCTTGGGTTGGATATGGGAATGTTCTACAAAAGACGGGATTATACCCGAGTGGAAAACGGACGCAATCCGATCGTTGCCCATGAATTCCTTGGGACAAGCGTGGAAGGCAAAGACATGATCATAATTGACGACATGATTTCTTCCGGGGAAAGTGCCCTTGAGGTTGCCGCGGAACTGAAAAAACGCAAAGCAAAACGGGTTTTTATCTGCGCAACTTTCGGTCTGTTCACAGGCGGCTTGACACCTTTTGAAAAAGCTTATGAAGAGGGGCTTATTGACCGTGTACTGACTACCAACCTTATTTATCAGACCCCTGATCTGTTGGCAAGCCCTTGGTATATTGACTGTGATATGAGCAAATATATCGCTTATCTTATTGATACCTTAAATCACGATGCGTCCATCAGCGATTTGCTCAACCCCAATGAGCGCATCCAAAGCATTGTCACAAGATATAAAAACGGAGAACTGGAGCATCTCGCCTAAAGTAAATTTCAGAAATGTTTTGCGTAAATGAATCTATAAGAAAAGCTAAAAATAAGGCCATAATCCAACGGCCTTATTTTTATTGCCTTTCTCCCTCAAGTTATTTCGTCAGCATCTCCGGGCAGAGATTCCGCAGATAAAAATATTGCCGTTTTTTATTATTATAATATTTATATGCCAATACTATTGAAGTAATTTTTCTCCGTCAATCATGATATTCTAAATACAACGCTGAAATTATGGTGAATCACATGGATGTTGCAAAAAAGATTACTCAATTGAGGACTGCGAAAAAAATAACGGTAAATAAATTGGCTAATCTCGCCGGATTATCCCAAGGCTTTGTCCGTCAGATTGAATTAGGGAAACAAAATCCGACCGTGGAATCTTTAAGCCTTATTTGTGATGCCCTGAATATTTCACTCTATGATTTTTTCTCGGAACAAGAACTGCCGGACAGGCAGAAATTAATAGATAGGCTTTATCAGAACATTTCGCAGTTAACCGACGACGAGATTGCCGCTCTGATCAGCATTACCGATTCCATGAAATCAGGTAAATGATATCATTGCATTTGCCGTACAAAATCTCATCCATTCATCCGGCAGAAGATGCCCCTTCCCCGTCTTTTCCATCCCTACACTTTCATGATTCCTTATCATTAAATAAAACCCTTGCATACACAATGTCATTCACTTAAGCCGCAGCCAGCGTCAGGAATTCTGTTTTTTGCTCGGTAAATTATTTTTAAGATGAAACTTTTTCTGCCGAAACATGGTCTAACACTATATAGCACACGAAAGGGGTGAAAAAGTTGCATATTTTTTTCAATAAAAGAGAGGAAGAAAAAAGAGAGATCATAGAACAGATGATACTGGAAAAATATAATCAGTATTATCGGGTTGCGTACAGCTATACCCACAATGAAGCGGATGCCTGCGACATCGTACAGAACGGGGCATATAAAGCTTTACGAGGATGCCATACATTAAAAAAAACCGAATATGCATCCACATGGGTATACCGCATTATGCTGAATGAATGCTTCCGTTATATGAAACAGCCGCAGAATCTGTCCTATGAATATATGCAGGATGCAATGAGGAAAGAGCCGTCTTACATGGAAGACAGCAGTGAAAGCCTTGACATCCAACGGGCATTGGACTCCCTGTCAGAGCAGGACAAGGCCGTTATCGTACTTCGTTTCTTTGAAGACATGAAGCTTGAGGAGATTGCGGATATCCTTGCAGAAAATCTTAGCACTGTTAAAAGCAGACTGTACCGTGGTATCAAAAAACTCCGCAGCGTTCTCGGAGAAAACACATGAATAAAAAAACGATAATGGAGGATGAATATGAATGATAAAGTGTATGAAACAGACGAGCAAATTGTTTTGTTGGAAAAAAAATTGCAGAGATTTAAAACCGAATATCATCAGCATGAAATGACCAATGAACAGACAAAACAGCTGTATCAGAAAATAAAGGAGGCAAAGCAAATGGATTGCAAGAAACAAAAACATTCCGGAAATATAAAGTTTGTTGCTGCCGCTGTCTTTGCAGTGATCTGCATTTTTATTATACTGCCCAACACATCGGGCACAATCGCGCATGCAATGGAGCAGATCCCGGTCATCGGGGAACTTGTGAAAGTGGTCACCTTCCGCGAATATGAATATGAGACAGACCGAAGCATGGCAGATATCGAAGTTCCTGAAATAAAGCCGGAAGCACAGACAGGAGACGGCGCACTGCAGGAAAATTTAGACCGTACGGCAGCGGAAATCAATGCTGAAATTCAGTCCATTACAGATAGCCTGATAAAGGAATTCGAATCTAACCTGGAAAATGAATGGGGCTATCAGGATATTATTGTGAAAAGTGAGATCCTTGCCACAACACCTGATTATTTCACCCTAAAGCTAATCTGTTATCAAGGTGCCGGCAGCGGATACCAGTGGAATTATTTTTACACCATTGACCTCAATACGGGCGAACGGCTGAAACTAAAGGATATTTTCAAAGAAGGCGCGGACTACATTACGCCAATCAGCGAAAACATAAAACTTCAGATGCAGGAGCAGATGGATACCGATGAACAGGTATATTACTGGCTGAATGACGAAATAGAGGAATGGAATTTTAAAGAAATTACAGACGAGACATCCTTCTACCTAAATGAAAAAGGCAATGTGGTAATCGGCTTCAATGAGGGGGATGTGGCGCCCATGTATATGGGGACTGTAGAGTTCGAGATACCGGCCGATGTACTGGAGGGGATTCGCAAATAAGCATGCCTCCAAACCCCAGAAATCAACGTTCGGTTTTGTGCCTGCGCCGGTATTCCGGCTGCGAGTATACGGACGGCAGCGCGGCCAGGCAGGGGAACCGGTGGGTACAGAGCAATAGAAATTTTTCAGACCATCGAAAAACGCCGGTACTTAGGTACTGTATTTTAGTGCCTTAGTACCGCTGCGTTTGCCGCTGAGCGAAAGCGTGTCTGAAAAATTTCTATTGCTCTGTACCCACCGGTTCCCCTGCCTGGCCGTGCTGTCGTCCGTATACTCGCAGCCGAAATACCGGCGCGGGCACAAAACCGAACGTTGATTTCCGTAACAGTTCAGCCTGAATGTAATGTTGGGAGGCGGACGCCCGTGC
>CAJUIM010000031.1 GCA_910586275.1 uncultured Lachnospiraceae bacterium
TAAGGCACTAAAATACAGTGCCTAAGTGCCGGCGTTTTTCGAAGGTCTGAAAAATTTCCGTTTCTGTATCCCCCGGCTCTCCTGCCGGATGTGCAGGCTGTCCCTATGCTCTCGGCGGAAACGGCAGCAAAGGTACAAAGCGGCGGATATGTGTCACAATTTGTGGGAGATTTGTGCAAAAGAAAAGGGCGGCATAGCGGGCCATGTATCTTGAATTTGGCATAAATATTGTGCAAAGTGGTGAGGCGGCACGCTGTAGTGCAGATGTCGGGAATGAATTTCAAACACGCTCTAGTGACATTGCTATTTTCAACCATATTTTTTTATGCTATACTGTGCGTTGAAGACTGAAAAAAATGGCAAGAATATGAGCATAGAGAAATATAGGAGGAAATCGGATGTTAAATAATAAAACCATATTGATTACGGGAGGAACCGGATCCTTCGGGAATTGCTTTACCCAGTATGTGCTGGAGCATTATGAGCCGAAAAAGATTATCATATACTCAAGGGATGAGTTCAAGCAATTCCTGATGGCATCGAAATTCAGGGAATATGAAGATAAGCTGCGCTTCTTTATCGGGGATGTGAGGGATAAGGAAAGACTGAAGAGGGCTTTCGAAGGGGTGGATTATGTGATTCATGCCGCAGCGCTGAAGCAGGTGCCGGCCTGTGAGTACAATCCTAATGAGGCGATAAAGACAAATATTCACGGGGCACAGAATGTCATTGACGCGGCATTGGATTCCGCAGTGAGAAAAGTGGTGGCACTGTCCACGGATAAAGCGGTCAATCCGGTGAATCTGTACGGCGGCACAAAGCTGGTTTCGGACAAGCTGTTTATTGCGGCAAATGCATATGCCGGGACAAAGGATATTAATTTTTCCATTGTAAGGTACGGAAATGTGGCGGGAAGCCGGGGGTCGGTGATTCCTTTGTTTCATAATATAGCCAAAAACGGCGGGACGCAGCTGCCCATTACGGATTTTAGGATGACCCGTTTCTGGATCAGCCTGACACAGGGGGTTGAGCTGGTAATTAAGGCTTTGGAAGAGGCTACGGGAGGGGAAACTTTTATCAGCAAGATTCCGTCTTTTAAAATCACGGATCTGGCAAAGGCCATGTATCCGGAACTTCCCATGAAAGAGGTTGGAATCCGGCCGGGGGAGAAGCTGCATGAGATTATGGTCACTACGGAGGATTCTTTTACTACTTACGAATATGAGAAGCATTTTATCGTGTATCCGCAGGTTGTGTGGAACAATAAGCAGCAGCCTGATTTAAGCGGGAAGAAGGTGCCGGAAGGGTTTGCCTATAGTTCGGGGGATAATACAGAGTGGCTGACAGTGGAGGATATCCGGGAACTGCTGAAGACGGTGGAACTGGAAAAGTAGGAAAGGCTGGGATAAGTATGGAGAAACCGGCGGTATGCGGCGGTACGCCAGTTAGGGAAGAGAAAATCTATTACGGACATCAGTATATTGATGAAGCGGATGTGCAGGCAGTGACGGATGTGCTGCGTTATCATGACCTGACCTGCGGGCCGAAGATAGGGGAATTGGAACGGAAACTGTGTCAGATCACAGGGGCGGAATATGCGGTAGTCTGCAGTAACGGGACGGCAGCGCTGCATATTGCCTGTCTGGCGGCCGGAGTGGGCGAAGGGGATGAGGTAATTACCACGCCGATTACCTTTGCGGCCTCCGCCAACTGTGCCCTGTACTGCGGGGCAAAACCTGTGTTTGCGGATATTAGGGAAGATACTTATAATATTGACCCAAAGCAGGTGGAAGCCCATGTGACGGAACGGACGAAAGCCGTGGTGGCGGTGGATTACACAGGGCAGTCGGTGGAAGAGGAGGAACTGCTGGAAATCTGCCGGAAACATCATTTAGTGCTGATTGAGGACGGTGCCCATGTAATCGGGACAAAGTATAAGGGCAGGCCTAACGGCTCCATTGCGGATATGACTACCTTCAGCTTTCATCCGGTAAAGACAGTGACCGGAGGGGAAGGCGGTGCAGTGCTGACAAACAGCGAAGAATATTACCGGAAACTGCTGCTGTACCGTTCCCACGGCATTACAAGGGATAAGGGACTGATGGAACGGGAACCGGACGGCCCGTGGTATTATGAGCAGGTGGATTTGGGGTATAATTACCGAATGACGGATATACAGGCGGCACTGCTGGTCAGTCAGCTGGATAAGCTGCCGATGTTTTCGGCCAGAAGGAAGGAAATCGTGGCACGGTATGACGAGGCTTTCGGAAAACTGCCGCAGTTATATGTGCAGAAGGAAATTCCGGAGTCGGATACCACCAGGCATCTTTATATTCTGCGTATTGTGCCGGAACGGCTGGAGATAGACAGGCGGCAGTTTTTTGATGCGCTCTGGGCGGAAAATGTCTGCTGCAATGTGCATTATATACCGACATATTATTTTCCGTATTATGAGCGTCTCGGCTATCGGAAGGGAATCTGCCCAAATGCGGAAAAGCTTTATGAGGAGATGATCAGCCTGCCGCTTTATTATGCCATGTCGGAGCAGGATGTGGAGGATGTGATCCGCGCGGTGACGAAGATTGCCATGTATTACGGAAAAAATTAGTCTTTTGTGGGGCGGTTTTTTAAAGTGAGCCGGAAGAGAAATCCGGCCGGTCAGGACGGATGGGAAACGCTGCATACGGGAAAATTGCAGATAGGAGCGGATATGAAACTTAGCATTATTGTGCCGGTCTTTAATATGGCGGCTGACGGGAAACTGGAATATTGCCTGGACTCTTTGGTGGGTCAGACGATAGAAGATTATGAAATTATAGCGGTGGACGACTGTTCCACGGATGGGTCGCTGGCGATTCTGCATCGATATGAAAGCCGCTATCCGGACAGATTCCGTGCCGTTCATTCGGAAGTGAACAAGCATCAGGGCGGGGCAAAGAATATCGGCCTGAAGCTGGCGAAAGGGGATTGGATCGGGTTTATAGACAGCGACGATTGGATCAGGCCCGATATGTATGAACGGCTGGTGAGGCGGGCGGAGGAAACCGGCGCCGATTTGGCGGGATGCGATTACTGTCTGACGGATGAGCATTCCATGAAGGTAGGGCAGGTGATTCCGAATAATAAGAGAAGCCAGAGCGGCGTTTTGGATACGGAAAAGAGGCGGAGCCTGATTTTGGACGGCGGCAGCCTGGTAGTGAAAATATTCCGCCGTTCCATGATATTGGAACATGGGCTTTGGTTCCCGGAAAATATTTTTTATGAGGATAATGCGTTGGGGAATTCCTATCTGGTATTGGCCAGACATTTTGAATATATAGAGGAGCCGATGTATTACTATTATCAGCATGACATGTCCACGGTACATACCATTTCCGAAAAAAGATGTGAGGATCGGATGGAAGCCGGAAGGCTTATGCTGGAGGAGGCCAAGCGGCATGGTTTTTGGGAGGATTACCGACCGGAATTAGAATATAGTTTTACGCTTTTGTTTTATATCAATACGTTGTTCACTTATATGGCGGGCGTGGGCAGGACGAAGTATCGTTTCGTGAAGGCATTGGGGAAGGAGATGCGGCAGACTTTTCCGGATTTTCAGCAAAATCCTTACTATCAGCAGCGTACTCATGCGGAGGAAAAGAAGCTGATCCGCATGCAGCAGCGTTCTGCCTTGTTTTTTATGCTGTATTATAAACTGCTTTGGACATATAGGAAATGGAAAAAGCGCGGCGCATAAAAGGGAGACTCTGAATGGAAATAGGCAGCATATATGAAATTAATCCGGCATGGGCGGAGGGAGAGGAATCCGGCATACCGCAGGACCCATGTTTGGGAGAGACGGCAAAATACGGAAAAAGATATTGCAGTTATACGGCATCCGGCCGGGAGGCAATTGCATTGGCACTGAAGAGTCTGGAACGGAACAGGCCGGGAATACGGAAGAAGTGTCTTCTGCCTGCCTATATGTGCGATACGGTTTTCTTCCCTTTCCGGCGTGCCGGGTGGGAAATTTATTTTTATCATATTAATACAGAGTTGGCGGCATCGGAAGAAGAACTGTGCAGCCTTATGGGACAGGTCAGGCCGGGTCTGCTTTTTGTTCATCCATATTACGGAGTGGATACATGGAAGCCGATGCGGCCGTTGCTTCTTGAATGGAAAAGACAGGGAATCTGTATTATGGAGGACGTGACTCAGTCTTATTATCTGGAAGGAGCCGGTAAGGAGGCGGATTATGTAATAGGGAGTCTGCGGAAATGGTATCCGGTGCCGGACGGAGGATTTGTTGCCGCGGAGGAGAAGCTTTATGAGGAAGAAACCGAAGGAGCGGAAGAGTTTGCCGGCCTTCGTCTGGCAGTCCTGACGGAAAAATGGCGTTATTTATACGGACAGGAGAAGCCGGAGAAAAGGCGGGAGCGGAAGGAGAGGTATCTGAGAAGAAACCGGGAACTGGAAGAGGAATTGGATCGGTTTGCCGGAATCCGCAGACTGTCCCCACAGGCAATGCGGATTCTGCAGGAAACGGATGAAGCGGGGGCTAGGGAACGAAGAAATGCAAATTATAGGTACCTATATAAGAAACTATGGGGGAATACACAGTTTGAGCCGATGCTGAAAGTATATCCTCTGCCGATGGAAGAAGGAAAGGGACCGGCCGGTGGAGAGGCGGACGGAAATCAGACGGCTCCGCTGTATTTTGCGCTGTATGTGAAAGAAAGGGATGAATTGCAGTGTTTTCTCCGGGAGCATGACATATATGCACCGGTGCTTTGGCCGATAGGGGCAGAGAACGGGAACTGCCTGTCGCCGGAGGAGAGGGATATATATGCCCATATGCTGGCGCTGCCTGTGGATCAGAGATATGGGAAGGAAGAAATGCAGCGTATGGCGGATGTGATGGGGGAGTATGAAAGCCGGAAGGTTGTCCGGGAGAAACCGCCGGAATCCGTGCGGGAAGTTACGGTGCCTGCGGAATTACGGAACGGAGATTTTGAGCAGATAGTGGGAATCCGTGCGGATGCCAATGAGACGGTAGCAATGGGGCATATTATGCGGTGCATCACCATTGCCAAGGAACTGGTGCGGAAGGGCAGCAGGGTAATCTTTTTTACGGCGGATGAATATGCATGCCACTGGCTGGAACGGGAAGGTATGGAGATGGTCTGCCTCCATAGCCGGTGGGATGATATGGAGAGCGAGATTCCGCTGCTGCGCAAGGAATTGGCCCGGACAGGATGCGGAAAACTTGTGGTGGACTCTTATAAGGCAAGTGCAGAGTATTTGGTTCAGCTAAAGGATTTATGCAAGCTGATATATATAGATGATTGCTTTGCGGAAATATATCCGGTGGATTTGCTCATTAATTACAATGCCTATCATGTGCGTTTTCCATATTCCCAAGTTTACGGGGAGGAAACAGAATTACTTCTGGGCACATGCTATGTGCCGCTTAGGGAAGAATTCAGAAGCGGGGAAATACGGCAGGGCAGGGAAAATGCAGAAACAGAGGAACATTTTCCGCAGGGCAGTGGGAATACGGAAACCGGGAAAGGCCTGCCGCATATTCTTCTGAGTTCCGGGGGAGGAGACGCTTACGATGCATTGACCGGGATATTGAACGAGGCGGTAAAGGATGGGGAACTGTGCCATGCAGTTTTCCATGTAGTGGTGGGACGGTTCCATAACGGCCGGGAGAGGCTAGAACAACTGGCGGCAGCCTATCCGGGAATACGCCTTCATCGGGAAGTGACCAATATGGCGGAATTGATGGCGGCCTGCGACGGGGCGGCATCGGCAGCGGGAACCATGCTGTTTGAACTGAGTGCCATGGCAGTGCCTACGGTGTTTTTTGTCAGCGCGGATAATCAACAGTATGACAGTGAATTTTTTGCCGCGGAGGACAGGATGCTGTTCGCCGGGGATGTGAGGACAGACAGACAGGGCTGCATGGAAAGGATTTGCGCCGGCCTGAAAAGGATTCTCCGTGACGGAGAACTGCGCCGGCATATGAAAAAGGCATTGCGCAGAGTGGCCGACGGCAGAGGGGCGGAGCGGATTGCAGAGGCTGTTTTGCGGCTCTGATTGAAATCTTGCTTGGACGGGTACTCCCACATTGCAATTGCCTAAGGAGTTAAGCAATGCATATTCCGAAGGGCAGGAGAAAGTGCCGCATGGGACGGCAGAAAGGGAAAAATATGGGTGCAATAGCGATTATAACTGCCCGGGGCGGCAGCAAAAGGATACCGGGCAAAAATAAAAAAGAATTTCTGGGGAAACCGATTATCTGTTATTCCATCGAAGCCGCCCTCTCCTCCGGTTTATTTGAGGAAGTGATGGTGTCAACGGAAGACGGGGAAATTGCAGAGATTGCCCGGGCGGCAGGCGCGGCGGTGCCTTTTATGAGAAGTGGGGAGACTGCTGGCGATTTTGCCACTACGGATGATGTGCTGATGGAGGTGCTGGAGGAGTACGGAAAGCGGGGCAGGGAGTTTTCCTATATGGCTTGTCTGTATCCCACCGCACCGTTTGTGACGGCGGAAAAATTAAGGACGGCCATGTCGCTTTTAAAAGAGAAAGATGCGGCGGGTGTAATGCCCGTGGTAAGTTTTTCATTTCCGCCTCAGAGGGGAATGGCAATCAGGGAAGGCAGGCTGGAATACTGCTATCCGGAAAATGCCATGAAGCGTTCTCAGGATTTGGAGAAGATGTATCATGACTGCGGGCAGTTTTACTGTTACCATGTGGAGCGGTATATGGCGTGCAGAGGAGATTTGCCGGATGGTTATGTGCCCATGACGGTATCGGAACTGGAAGTGCAGGATATCGACAATCCCTTGGACTGGGAATTGGCGGAGATGAAATATAAGATGATGAAGGAACGGCTTCGGTAAATGGCTTTATCGGAACGGCATTCCTTGGAAAAGGAGAGAGGCGAAGCGGTATGGAGAAGAAAATCAGGATCGGGGAACGGTTGATAGGAGAAGGGGAGCGTACGTTTATGGTGGCGGAATTATCGGCTAACCATCTGCAGGATTACCGCAGGGCGGAAGAAACTATACGCGCGGCAAAGGCGGCCGGGGCGGATGGGGTGAAGCTGCAGACTTATACTCCGGATACTATTACGATGGACTGCGACAACGAGTATTTTCAGATCAAACAGGGCACGATTTGGGACGGCACTACTTTTTACAAATTGTATCAGGAGGCATATACGCCTTGGGAGTGGCAGCCGAAACTGATGAAGCTGGCCAACGAATTGGGAATGGAGTGTTTTTCTTCCCCTTTCGACTTCACGGCAGTGGATTTTATGGAAGAAATGAGAATGCCGGCATATAAAATCGCTTCTTTTGAAATACGGGATATACCGTTAATCCGCAAAATTGCCAGACTGGGAAAGCCGGTCATTATGGCCACGGGAATTGCCTATCTGGAAGATATCGAAAGGGCGGTGCGGGTATGCCGGGAAGAAGGGAACGGACAGATCGTTCTGCTGAAATGCACTTCCACATATCCTACGCCTTACGAGGATATGAATATAAAAGTGCTTCCGAATATGGCGGAGACATTCGGCTGCCTGACAGGGCTGTCAGATCATAGCATGGGGACTGCGGTGGCAGTGGCGGGCGTGGCACTGGGTGCAAAGATGATTGAAAAGCATTTCACGCTGTCCAGGGCGGACGGCGGGCCGGATGCGGCATTCTCCATGGAACCGGAGGAATTCCGGCGGATGGTGGACGATGTGCGTATTGTGGAAAAGGCATTGGGAGAAGTGACGTATAAGCTGACGGACAAACAGGAAAAGAGCCGGGAAGAGGGGCGGTCTTTGTTCGTGGTAAAAGATATGGAGGCGGGAGAGGCCTTTACGGAGGAAAATATGCGTTCCATCCGGCCGGCATTCGGCATGGCTCCCAGACATTATGACGAAGTGTTGGGCAGGAAAGCGCGGACCAGCATTAAGAGGGGCACGCCGCTTAGCTGGGAGCATGTGGAATGAGAACGGCGGCGGAAAGCTGCTTGGGGAAACGCTTAAGGATACGGAACGTTCCGTAAGGACAGAGGGGCAAATGCATGGAGAAGAAAATGATGATTTTAGGTGCCAGCGCATTGCAGGTGCCGGCCATAAAAAAGGCCAAGGAGATGGGATACCGGATTATCCTTGTGGATTATGACGAGAACGCGGTGGGATTTCCGCTGGCGGATGTGAAGCTGACAGTGAGCACTTTGGATCAGGAGGAAGTGTACCGGCAGGCTTTGATTTACCGGCCGGATGTAATCCTTACATCTGCCAGTGACGGGCCGGTGCGTACGGCTGCTTATGTAAATGAGAAGCTGGGAAAACAGCCGGATCTGTCCTATGAAGATTCTTTTTGCGCCACGGTCAAGAGCCATATGAGGAAACGGTTGGAAGAAAATCATGTTCCCATACCGGAATATTATGCGGCGGCGGATTTCCGGGAGTTTACGGAAGCGGTGGAACGCCTGAACGGATATTGTATCGTAAAGCCGGCGGACAATGCAGGAAGCCGGGGAGTGGTATTGCTGGACGGCCGGAAGCGAGGCGGACAGTGGGAAGCCGGGGAATTGGAAAAGGTGTATGACTACAGCAGGGGGAATTCCCGAAACGGCACGGTGATGGCAGAGGAATTTATGGAAGGCCCGGAAGTCAGCGTGGAAGCCATGACGGTGGACGGAAAAACACAGATCATTGCGGTAACCGATAAGTATATTACGCCGCCGCCTTATTTTGTGGAACTTGCCCATTGTGAGCCAAGCCGCCTAGGGAAGGATGTACAGGAACGGATTCGGGAAGTTGCCTTGCAGGCAGTGCTGGCAATCGGGCTTAAGAACGGGCCTTCCCATACGGAAATCAAGGTTACGCAGGAAGGGCCGAAAGTAGTGGAACTGGCGGCTAGGCTGGGAGGGGATTTTATTACCTCCAGACTGGTTCCTCTTTCCACGGGAGTCGATATGGTAGGTGCATCCGTGGAATTGGCGGCAGGGAAAAAGGCAGAGTTTTCTTCCCGCTGGCAGAGAGGGGCGGCCATTCATTTCCTGCAGGCAAAAGAGGGAATCATAGGGAAGATTTCCGGTGCGGAGGAGGCCGGACGGCTGAAGGGCGTGGAGGAAGTGGAAATTTATAAAAAAGCGGGGGACGCGGTACATGGGACAAAATCCAGCAGCGACAGGCTGGGGCATGTGATCACGGTGGGAGCCACGCCGGAAGAGGCAATGGAAATCGGGCAGAGAGCCATGGGGCTGATTACGGTAGAGTGGGAGCCGTCGGATAGCCTTGCTGCCGGAAAAGGTACGGGGGAGTGAAATGAAGGATAGGATTTATGTCTGCCACACCTATTATCATGTATATGTGGCATGCTTAAAGGAACTGAACCTGCCGGCAGAGGACAGGGGGAAAGCCTCTCTGGTGCTCAGCACTATGTCCAATGATTTCGGCGATTTAAAGAACCGGGCGGAAAAGTGCGGGCTGTTCGAGGCGGTATATATGTTTGAGGAAAAGGAAGACGTGAATTTTCCTGAAGTGATGAAATACCATACCGACCGGGGAAACCTGTTTCTCAATATGCTGGCGCGGATAAAGTATACGAAGCTTTTGGGGAAGATGCAGGAAAAATATGTTCCGGTGGATTTTAAGCAATATGGGGACATTTATGTATTCTGTGATTCCGACCCCATCGGCTATTATTTAAGCTATAAGAAAATCCGTTATCATGCGCTGGAAGACGGATTGGACTGTATCAGCACCTATGATACGGCCAGATATGACAACCGGGGGCATTTTAGGCTGAAGGCTTTTCTGGCATCCCTGAATCTTATTTTCATACAGAACGGTTGGGCTAAATATTGTATCGATATGGAAGTGAATGACATATCCGTATTGCCGTTTCCGTGCCCGAAATATAAGGAAAAGCCCCGCAGGGAGCTGACAGAGGGACTGGATGAGACAGGGAAGGATATATTGGTGCATTTATTTATTGCCGATATGGATGAAATACAGAAGAAACTGGAAGCCGGCGGACCCGATAAAATACTGCTGCTGACGGAACCTTTGTGCGGGCTGGACGTACGGGAGCGGATTTTCCGGGACTGTATCGGGCAATACGGAAAGATCGACGGGGAAGAGCCGGTAGTCTTAATTAAACCTCATCCTAGGGATGTCTTGGATTACTGCAAAGTATTTCCGGAATATATAGTGCTGGACGGTAAGTTTCCGATGGAAGTGCTGAATTATATTCCGGGGCTGCGGTTTCGGCGGGTTATCTCGGTATTCACGGTAGTGCATGCCATACGGTTTGCGGAAGAAATTGTCTATTTGGGGGAAGATTTCATGGATCGGTATGAACGGCCGGAACTGCACCGCCAGAATGAGATGATATAGGGACAGGCCGGAAAGCGGGATGAAAATGGAAGAGGAAGGGATAAAATGGGCGACAGAGGAAACATATTATACTTAGTGGTTCCCTGCTATAATGAAGAGGAAGTGCTGGAACATACGGCGCAGGTTATGCGGGATAAGCTGCGCCGGCTGGAAGAGGCGGGTAAGATATCTTCGAAAAGCAAAATTATGTTTGTGAACGACGGCAGCAAGGACGGTACTTGGAAGATGATTGCCGGCCTATGCAAAAAAGATGCCGTGTTTTCCGGCATATGTTTTTCCAGAAATTACGGGCATCAGAGCGCCATTCTGTCCGGCATGCTGGAGGCGGCGAAGCATGCGGATATGGTGGTGACGGTGGATGCGGACTTGCAGCAGGATATAGAAGCCTTGGACAAGTTCATTGCATGTTATGAAAACGGCTGCGAAATCGTATACGGAGTCCGCAACAGCAGGGATACGGACGGATTTTTTAAGAAAATCACGGCAACCGGTTTTTATAAAGTAATGGGGCTGCTGGGCTGCAATGTGATGCAGAACCATGCCGATTACAGATTGCTGTCAAAAGCCGCGCTGCAGGCTCTCATGGATTATAAGGAAGTCAATCTGTTTCTGCGGGGGCTGATTCCGACTATGGGATTTCCTTCGGATGTGGTATATTTTGACGTGAAAAAACGGGAAGCGGGGCATTCCAAATATACGCTGAAGAAAATGCTGTCTCTGGCCATAGACGGAATCACATCTATGAGCACAAGGCCTTTGCGCATGATCACTCTTTTGGGATTTCTGGTAAGCATGTTCAGCCTGATTATGATTATTATATGTCTGGCCGATTGGCTGACCGGGAAAAATGTGCCGGGGTATACAACTACACTGGTTGTTTCCTTGCTGACGGGAGGCCTGACCATTTTTTCTTTGGGAGTGGTAGGGGAATATGTGGGGAAAATATATTTGGAGACGAAAGCCCGTCCGCGCTATATCATTGAAGCCATGATTTGGAAGGAGAAAGAAGATTGAAAGCAATAGATATTCATGCCGACGATTATGCCCTGTCCCCGGGAGCCTCGGAAGACATTCTGAAATGCATCCGGAAGGGAAAACTGGACAGCATCAGCATACTTACCAATATGTCCTGCTATGAGAAGTGTGCCGCACTATATATGGAAGAAAAGAAAGTATGGAAGAAGGAACCTCTGCTCACGGTACATCTGAATTTTATGGAAGGAAGCCCGGCCGCGTCTCTTGAGAAAGTGCAGGATTTGACGGATGGCAGAGGTTATTTCCGGATCGGCTGGGGAAAATTGCTGTTATGGAGTTACTGTCCGTGGAGATACAATAAAAGGAAAAAGGAACTGAAAGAGGAAATCAAGGCACAGACGGAGAAGTTCCTTCGGTTTTTCGGCGACGAGAAGCCGCTGCGCTTTGACGGACATCAGCATACACAGATGATTCCCATTGTATATCGGGCACTTCTGGAAGTGATTGCGGAAGAAGGATATCGGGTATCCTACATCCGAGTGACAAAGGAACCGATTCTGCCGTTCCTGAAAGAGGCTTCCCTCTGGAAGACATACCGTCCCGTAAACTGGGTAAAGAACATTCTGCTGAATGTCCTTGCGCCGGCCATGGAAAAGAAGGTCCGTAAGGCAGTGGGGCAAAAGCCTATGTTCTTATGGGGAGTGCTGCTGAGCGGCAATATGGACAAAAAGCGTGTGCGCAGGCTTCTGCCGGCCATGCTGGAGAAGAGCAGGAAAAGAGAGAGGACTTTGGAATTGCTGCTGCATCCGGGGTACTCACGGAAAGAGGAATTGGGAGAGGAATTTGTAAACGAAGGCGCAATTGCGTTTTACTGTTCACAGGGGCGCAGGAGGGAGTTTGCCACTGCTATGGGATTGGATGGAAGAAAAGGGTTATAGAGGGAGCCGGGAAGGGAGTGGGGGTAGTAAAGTGCTAAAATAAGGCATATCAGAGCGTGTCTGAAAATTGCTTTCCGGGAGATGTGCGCCACAATTTATGGGTAGTTTGTGTCAGGAATGAATTTTCAAACACGCTTTAATATTTCGTTCTCAAATATCTGGATCAATCACTCAGAAAAGCAGGCAAGATTTCCGCGGGCGGAAGCCGGATGTCAGAAGCCGGCCATCATCAGCCCGATCAGCTGATCTCTTTGTACGGCATCTTCCGAACCCTTGACTTTCATTGCCTTACCGTCAAGTTCCGTTTGGCTGGCCTCGGCACGCGCCAGCTTTTCAAGAAATTCTTTCTTTTCCTGTGCTGCTTTCTCGGCTCTTCTTTCAGCCCTTGCTTGGTTCTGCAGCTTTATGGAATCTTCCATGGAATTTATCATCTGCCTCATATCAATGGTCATGAAACATTACCTCCTGTCTTCCGCTATCGGATCATTCTGTTTTTTATATCGGCTGATTTACTTATTTCTTTAACGGCATGGCCATTGGCCTGCGGATTTGTCTTCCGGTATTTCGGCTGAGAGCCTATGCACAGCTGATACAGCCCGGCAGGCATTCGGTGTGCCGGGTTTGCGGATAAGCGAAGGTGCATCTGAAAATTTATGTTCATACGTTTGTTCCAAGGCATTTTGCCGGACTGTTTCAGCTGTCCGCACACTTCGGGCTGAAACATCGGCACGGACATAAAACCGAAAATTGATTTCCGCGGATTTTTAAAACACACTATAGACATTGTGCTAAAAAATGGGTATAATCATAAAGTGGATATTTTAAACATAATAAAAAGGTATGGATATTTACCTTTTGCCGGCAGGAAGAAAGGGCATGGAGGCGGAAGTGAAATACGGAAAGAGTGTATACCATGCATTGACAATGATTACACAATTCGGAATTAACATGTTAGTGCCGATTTTTCTCTGTTCCTTTCTCGGTATCTATCTGGACCGGAAACTCGGCACCTCCTTCTGGATGGTGGTTTTGTTCTTTATAGGAGCCATGGCGGGGTTCCGGAATGTATATATCTTTGCAAAGAGAATATACAGCATGAAAAATGAGAGGGATACGAAGCGTGGAAGAAAAACAGGCGGTTTCGACGGAAAATAAAATTATGACAGAAGAAGCAGAGACTGCCGGAACGGAAGGAACAACCGGAATAAAAGAGACGATGGCAACCGCCGGAACGGAAGGAACAATCGGAACAGGAGAGGCGATGGCAACTGCCGGAACGGAAGGAACAACCGAAACGGAAGAGGCGGCAGCAACCGGCGGAGCAGAAGGAAATGCCGGGAAGAAACCGGATCGGACGCTGACGGAATTAGCCGTAGGGATTGCGGCGTGGGGGCTGCTGTGCCAAGTTACCGTAGTATGGTTTGTTGCAGACAAGGCAGGATACAGCCTGGGGCTTTGGATGGGCGTTCTGCTGGCGGCGGCCGCAGGCGTGCATATGTGGTGGGCGTTGGACCGGGCATTGGATTATGGCCGGGATGCGGCGGTAAAGATGATAACGAAACATAATATTATCCGTTATTTCGTATTTGTAATAGTGATGGCCCTGATTATGGTCAGTGGGTTTGCCAATCCGCTTGCTGCTTTTTTGGGGCTGATGGGTCTGAAAGTAGCGGCTTATCTGCAGCCGTTTACTCATAAAGCATTAGGTTTCAGAAATAATTAATATAAGGAGGTGAGAGTATGGGACAGGGAATTTTGTTATCCTCTGCGGCCGACATTGACTTTATGGTTCATGGCGTATTTTCTTATGAACTGTTTGGCCAGACGGTTTGGATAACAACCACACATGTATGTGTGCTGATTGTCATGTTAGTCATTATCGGTTTCTGCATCGCGGCGAACCGGGCAGTCAAACATGCGTCCGAGGTTCCGGGCACATTCCAGAACGTTGTAGAGTTGGTTGTGGAGATGCTGGATAATATGGTCGGAGGTGTAATGGGAAAATATGCCGTTAATTTCCGCAACTATATCGGTACGATATTTATATTTATCCTGATAAGCAATATCTCAGGCCTGTTTGGGCTGCGTCCGCCTACTGCTGATTACGGGGTGACTTTTGCCCTGGGCATTATGACCTTTGTGACGATTCATTTCAACAAATTCAAGCATCAGAAAGTGAAGGGAGTCATCAAAGGACTGTGCGATCCATGGCCGATATGGGCACCTATCAATGTCATCGGCGATGTGGCTGTGCCGATTTCATTGTCACTGCGTTTGTTTGCCAACATACTGTCCGGCGTGGTAATGATGGCGTTGGTTTACGGACTGCTTTCGAAAATCGCATATATCTGGCCGGGTGCGCTTCATGTATACTTCGACTTGTTCTCGGGAGCAATCCAGACGTATGTATTCTGTATGCTGACAATGACGTACATCACGGATGCCTGCACGACGGAGTGACGAAAAAAGTTTCTGCCGCCTGAAACAGGAAGGCTAAAGTTTTCATAGCAATTGACAACTGAATAAACATTAAGGATATATATTAATTATTTTTAATCCAAGGAGGAATTAACAATGGAATTTAACACGAATTTTATCTTAGGTTGTTCGGCAATCGGTGCAGGGCTTGCAGTTATCGCAGGTATCGGGCCTGGTGTAGGGCAGGGTATTGCGGCCGGACATGCGGCAGCGGCAGTAGGAAGGAACCCGGGTGCAAAGTCTGATGTTACTTCTACGA
The DNA here is from genome assembly GCA_910586275.1 of uncultured Lachnospiraceae bacterium. Classification (GTDB taxonomy): domain Bacteria; phylum Bacillota; class Clostridia; order Lachnospirales; family Lachnospiraceae; genus Kineothrix. The sequence continues at coordinate 15,044 of CAJUIM010000031.1, forward strand.
TGCTTTTGGGGCAGGCGGTTGCGGAGACTACCGGTCTTTACGGTCTGTTGATTGCCATGCTGCTTTTGTTCGTAAAACCTCTTATGCCTTAAGGACTTTTGAACTTGGCTACGGAAAACAAAAGTAATTTGAGGAAGGGAGGCTTACGTCTTGAATAGATTAGGCACAGGATTTATGCTGGCTGCCGCTGAGATGGAGCCGAGACTTTTTGATTTGGATCTCCAGCTTATTGCAGATGCCGGGCTTATGATAATCGCGGTATTCGCGCTGTTCCTGATTGCATCTAAGCTTCTGTTTAACCCGGTAAGGGATATGATGCAGAAGAGACAGGATAAGATTAAGGGTGAGCTGGACAGCGCTGCAAAGGATATGGAGAATGCAGCCAAGCTGAAGGCAGACTATGAATCCAAAATCAAGAATATTGACAAGGAAGCGGAAGCAATCTTGAGCGAAGCCCGTAAGAAGGCACTTGCCAATGAGAATAAGATTGTCGCGGAGGCAAAAGAAGAAGCGGCAAGGATTATTGAGAGGGCAAAGGCAGAAGCAGAACTTGAGAAAAAGAAGGCTGCCGATGACATGAAACGCGAGATGATAGTGATTGCATCTATGATGGCAGGAAAAGTGGTGAATTCTTCCATTGATATGGCTGTCCGGGACAGTTTGGTTGATGAGACATTGAAAGAAATAGGTGAAAGCACATGGCTAAGCTAGTTTCAAAAACATACGGAGAGGCTCTGTTTGAACTTGCCGCAGAAGAGAACAAGGTCGATGTGTTTATGGAGGAAATTACCCAGCTGCAGCATATTTTTGCGCAGAACAAGGAGTTTGGGAAACTTATGAACCATCCGAAAATCCTGAAAGAGGAGAAGATACAGGTGCTTCAGAATGTACTGAAAGGCCGTATTTCGGATGAACTGACCGGTTTCCTTACTTTGATTGTGACAAAAGACCGCTACGGCGAAATTGACGGGATATTGGATTATTTCCTGACGGAAGTAAAGAAATATAAAGGAATCGGCATTGCGTATGTGACGACGGCGGCAGCGCTCCGGGAGGAGCAGAAAGCGCAGATAGAGCAGAAGCTGCTTCAGACCACTTCCTATAAAAAGATGGAGATGCATTATGGCGTGGACGGAAGCCTGATCGGCGGCATGGTCATCCGCATCGGGGACCGCGTGGTGGACAGCAGCATAAAAACGAGGTTGAATGAACTTACAAGACAGTTGATTAAGATCCAACTGTCATAGAAAGCAGCCAAAGGCGGAGGATTTCCTGTGAGAGCGTGGTTTTCACGGAAGCGGCCGAGGCTACTACAAAATAAAGAAAGGTGCGTATAGATCCATGAATTTAAGACCGGAAGAAATTAGTTCTGTCATTAAGGATCAGATTAAGAGATATGCGTCTGAACTGGAAGTATCCGATGTGGGTACGGTCATTCAGGTTGCAGACGGTATTGCCCGCGTACATGGACTTGAGAACGCCATGCAAGGGGAATTGCTGGAATTTCCCGGCGAAGTATACGGCATGGTGCTTAACCTGGAGGAGGACAATGTAGGTGCGGTTCTTCTCGGGAGCCATAAAAACATTAATGAAGGCGATACCGTAAAGACGACGGGCCGCGTGGTTGAGGTTCCGGTAGGCGATGTCATGCTGGGCCGCGTAGTTAATGCTCTTGGTCAGCCTATTGACGGAAAAGGACCCATCCAGACAGATAAATACCGTAAAATAGAAAGAGTTGCATCCGGCGTTATTACGAGGAAATCGGTAGATACGCCGCTGCAGACAGGAATTAAGGCAATCGATTCCATGGTTCCCATCGGAAGGGGACAGAGGGAGCTGATTATCGGCGACAGGCAGACAGGTAAGACGGCCATTGCCATCGACACAATCATTAACCAGAAAGGGCAGGGGGTAAAATGTATCTATGTTGCCATAGGGCAGAAAGCCTCCACGGTTGCCACGATTGTTAAGACGCTGGAAGAGTACGGCGCAATGGCATATACGACTATTGTGGCGGCTACGGCCAGCGAACTTGCTCCGTTACAGTATATCGCTCCTTATTCCGGCTGTGCAATCGGGGAAGAATGGATGGAAAACGGCGGGGACGTACTGGTAATTTATGATGATTTAAGTAAGCATGCTACGGCATACCGTACACTTTCCTTGCTGCTGAAAAGACCGCCCGGACGTGAGGCATATCCCGGCGACGTATTCTACCTTCATTCCAGGCTTCTGGAAAGAGCGGCCCGCATGAGCGAGGAATACGGCGGCGGTTCCCTGACTGCGCTTCCGATTATTGAGACACAGGCAGGCGACGTATCCGCATATATTCCCACGAACGTAATTTCCATTACCGACGGCCAGATTTATCTGGAAACGGAAATGTTCAACTCCGGTTTCCGCCCTGCTGTCAATGCCGGGCTTTCCGTATCCCGGGTAGGAGGCGCGGCACAGATTAAGGCGATGAAGAAGATTGCTGCCCCGATCCGTACGGAATTGGCGCAGTATAGGGAACTGGCTGCATTCTCCCAGTTCGGCTCCGAATTGGATGCCGATACGAAAGAGAAGCTGGCACAAGGGGAAAGGATTAAAGAAGTATTGAAGCAGCCGCAGTATCAGCCGATGCCGGTGCAGTACCAGGTTATCATTATTTATGCGGTGACGAATAAGTACCTGTTGGATATCCCTGTGGAAGACATAACCCGTTTCGAGAAAGAGTTCTTCGAGTTCTTGGATACGAAATATGCGGAAATTCCCAATGCCATTGCGGAGGAAAAGCAGATTTCCGATGCAACGGACGAGGCGCTGAAGAAAGCCATTGGGGAGTTTAAGGCGCAGTTTAGGAAATCATAAAGGATGGCTGCAGGGAGGACGCGGATGCGTTTTGCCTGCGGTAAGGAAGGATAGGTAACGGTTATGGCTTCAATGAGAGACATAAAAAGGCGCAGAGGCAGTATCCAGAGCACGCAGCAGATTACCAAAGCCATGAAGCTTGTTTCCACCGTTAAGCTGCAGAAAGCCAAGCAGCGGGCAGAACAGTCAAAGGAATATTTTAACTGCATGTATGAGACTGTTGTTTCCATGCTCGCCAAAGCGGGCAATATCAATCATCCTTATTTAAAGGCCGGCAGTTCTTCCAAGAAAGGAATTATTGTCATCACTTCCAACAGAGGGTTAGCCGGCGGCTATAACTCCAATGTGACCAAGCTGATTACACAGGGCGATTTCAAAAAGGAAGAAGCGGAAATCTATGTCATCGGCAAAAAAGGCAGAGAAACTTTCCAACGCCGTGGTTACAGCATAAGGGAGGATTATTCCGATATTGTGGAGGAGCCGCTGTATTCCGATGCCATGGAAGTGAGCAGGAAGGTATTGGATGATTTTGTAAGCGGTGAAATCGGTGAAATATATTTGGCATATACCGGATTTAAGAATACGGTAGTGCATGTGCCTACCCTGCTGAAACTGCTTCCGGTGGAAGTGGCGGAGAAGACAGGGAAAGACGGCGCGGAGAATGCACAGAAGAATGCGGCACCCATGAACTTTGAGCCGGAGGATGATGCAGCTTTGGAACTGATTATTCCTAAGTATGTAACAAGTTTGATTTTCGGCGGTTTAGTGGAATCGGTAGCCAGCGAGAACGGTGCGAGGATGCAGGCGATGGATTCGGCGACAAGCAATGCGGAGGAGATGATTGACCATCTGACCCTGATGTACAACAGGGCTAGACAAGGTTCCATCACACAGGAACTGACGGAGATCATTGCCGGCGCCAATGCGATTTCGATGTAGAATAGAGAAAGGTTAACAGGGAAGAAAAGATGGCAGAGATAAAGAAAGAGACGGGTAATGTGGGTAAAGTTACCCAGATTATCGGTGCTGTGCTTGATATAAAATTTACCGGCGGCGAACTGCCGGAGATTAACGAAGCAATCAGGATCCCTACCAATGACGGAGGAGAGCTGATTGTGGAAGTATCGCAGCATCTTGGTGATGACACTGTCCGGTGTATTGCCATGGGTTCCACGGACGGTCTGGTAAGGGGCATGGATGCGGTTGCAACCGGTGCGCCTATTACGGTTCCTGTGGGCGAGAATACGCTGGGAAGAATTTTCAATGTATTAGGCCAGCCGATAGATAACAAGCCGGCACCGGAAGGCGTGGGCTATGAGCCGATTCACAGACCTGCACCTGCATTTGAGGAGCAGTCTACGGCGACGGAACTTCTGGAGACAGGCATTAAAGTGGTTGACTTGCTTTGCCCTTATCAGAAAGGCGGAAAGATCGGCCTTTTCGGCGGTGCGGGCGTAGGTAAGACAGTGCTGATTCAGGAATTAATCCGTAATATCGCCACCGAGCATAGCGGATATTCCGTATTTACCGGCGTAGGCGAAAGAACCAGGGAAGGAAACGATCTGTATCATGAAATGATGGAGTCCGGCGTTATCGATAAAACGACGATGGTGTTCGGCCAGATGAACGAGCCTCCCGGAGCCAGAATGAGGGTAGGCCTTACGGGGCTGACTATGGCAGAATACTTCCGTGACAAAGGCGGTAAGGACGTTTTGCTTTTCATCGACAATATTTTCCGTTTCACTCAGGCAGGTTCCGAAGTGTCCGCACTTTTGGGCCGTATGCCTTCCGCGGTAGGTTACCAGCCTACGCTGCAGACGGAGATGGGTGCTTTGCAGGAACGTATCACTTCTACGAAGAACGGTTCCATCACATCCGTACAGGCAGTATATGTGCCTGCCGATGACTTGACAGACCCGGCTCCGGCTACTACATTTGCCCATTTGGATGCAACGACGACGCTGTCCCGTTCCATTGTGGAATTGGGTATTTATCCGGCTGTCGACCCGTTGGAATCCACTTCCAGAATTTTGGATCCCCGTATCGTAGGGGAGGAACATTACAAGGTAGCCCGCGGTGTGCAGGAGATTCTGCAGAAATATAAAGAACTGCAGGATATCATTGCCATCCTCGGTATGGATGAACTTTCCGAGGAAGATAAGCTTGTGGTATCCCGTGCGAGAAAGGTGCAGAGATTCCTGTCTCAGCCGTTCTTCGTTGCCGGCCAGTTTACCGGCCTGGAAGGGAAGTATGTGCCGATTAACGAGACAATCCGCGGATTTAAGGAAATTCTGGAAGGGAAACATGACAACATACCGGAAAGCTATTTCCTGAATGCAGGGAGCATAGACGATGTACTTGCCCGTGTAAAATAGTACAGAAAGGGCAGGGTTGATATATGGCAGATGAAAGAAATTTCCGATTGAAAGTGATAACGCCGGAAAGAGTTTTCTATGACGGCGACGTAAATATGGTGGAATTCAATACCACCGAAGGTGAAATCGGTATTTATAAGGGGCATGTTCCCATGACCGTCATCGTAAATCCCGGAATACTGACAATTTCGGAAAGCGACCGGGCACGGAATGCGGCGTTGCATGCCGGTTTCGTGGAGATTCTGGAAGATAAAGTAACAGTCTTGGCAGAAATCATTGAATGGCCGGAAGAGATTGACAGAAAACGTGCGGAGGAGGCAAAAGCCAGGGCGGAGGAAAGGCTCCGCAGTAAATCGCCGGAGACGGATGTGCTTCGGGCGGAAACGGCTTTGAAGAGGGCGATTGCCCGCATTAATCTGATTTCTTCATAGGAAAAGGTATCTGGAAATATGCCGGAACCGTTTGCCGCAGGATATTTTATCCCGTGACAAACGCTGCCGGCATGTTTTATTTCCGGAATGGGCAAGCCAAGCGGCTGCATAAGACAGGATTGCCGAATCCGAAGTGAAAAGATACGGTTTGGCCTTATCATGCCGATATCCGGAGGCAAGAGACGTGGAAGGAATTCCGCGAACGCCATGACGGTTTTCTGCATATGATAACATAAAAATCGGTGGTATTCAGCAAAGGATGTTTTCTATGTATAATCAGAAAGTTTTACCCTTCTATATGACATACCCTTTACCTTTGTATTATCAGGAAGAAGACACGGTTACCAGAGATTTGGAGTACTTACAGCAGATGTATCCGGCGGAAGCCAAGAAATATCAGAAAATTATTGCCGGTATGTTGGATAAGCTGGATTATGAAGGCAGCATGATATACGATGAGTATCCGGACAGATGGCAGATGTACAGACTGTCCCAGAATGTGATGGAAAATATCAGAAGGCAGAACGAACGGGAAACCCCAGGTATGGAAATCCCTAAAGAAAAATGGGAATGGATGTCCGATATGGTGCAGATTCTTCTTTTTTATGAAATCTATAAACGCAGGCATGGGAACCGAAGCGGGATTTTAAAGTTTTAGTTGTAGTTTTGAGTCAAAGTCAGTAAAATATAGTCATGGTGTCTATGCGCCATGGCTATTATTATATACAGCGCGTGCAGAGGAAGTGTGCCGCCAAAGCGGGCATCGGCCGGCGGGGAGGACAAAGTTCCCTGTTTAATGGAAAGAGCCGTGCCGGGAGACAGGAAAGGATGGGCGATATGCAGCAACTGAAAGAGGTACTGGAAGAGATGCTGGGAGAAAAATTATATCAGGTCATTATGAGCAATTCCAGAGATAGGGAACGGGTCATAAAGGTAAAGGTCCGCCCGATTATGATAAAGGGAGTATTGGCATATCAGGAAACGGCATATAGGGGCACACAGGTTTTTCACGGGAATTACGGAAAAGAAGAGACGATGCAGCGCATCTTGGAATATATGTCGCAGGATTTCCGGCAATGTGAGATAGAGACTATGGAAGGACGGGCCATAGCGTTAGTCAGCAAAAAAGGAAGCGTGACGGTGAAGCGGAAGAATTATCCGGACAGGATGAAAGAGGGGGAAAGCAGTCGGGCAGATCTGTCGCATAACCGGGTAAAAAAATATTTGCTGGAGGAGGGGCAGCCGGTTCCGTTTCTGATCGATTTGGGCGTGCAGAAGGAAGACGGCAGCATTGTGAAGGCAAAATATGATAAATTTAAGCAAATTAACCGCTTTTTGGAATTTATTGATGATATTCTGCCCACACTTTCTAAGGGGGAGAAAATTCATATTATTGATTTCGGATGCGGCAAGTCTTACCTTACATTTGCCATATATTATTATATGAAAGAACGGAAGGGACTGGATATAGAGATAACCGGGCTGGACCTAAAGACGGAAGTGATCGGGAAATGCAACAGGCTGGCGGAGAAATACGGCTATAAGGAACTTCGCTTCCTGCAGGGAGACATCGGAAGCTATGGAGGCACCGGCACCGGCCAGCCTAAGGCAGATATGGTGGTGACGCTCCATGCCTGTGATACGGCTACCGATTACGCTTTGGCAAAAGCGGTAAAGTGGGGAGCCAGAGTCATTCTGTCAGTGCCCTGCTGCCAGCATGAGGTGAATAAGCAAATAGATTCGGAAAAACTGAATCCTTTACTGAAATACGGGCTGCTGAAAGAGCGGGCTGCGGCTTTGGTCACGGATGCCGTCCGTGCAAATCTTCTGGAAGAAAACGGATATGATGTGCAGATATTGGAATTTATTGATATGGAACATACGCCGAAGAATATACTGATCCGTGCGGTGCGGAGGGGGAACGGCATGGGGAAGGAAACGGCGGTAAGGGAGATGACAGAACTTCTCCATGTGCAGACCACATTGCAGAAGCTGCTGGAAAAATAAGAGGACAGAAAGAGAGCATGAAAAAGACGATAATTAAATGCGCATATCTTGCAGCGGTGTTCTGCATTTCGCTCCTGCTTGCCGGTTCGCTGGTGAATCAGGGAAATACGGATATGACGATGGAAATGGGGCCGGCGACTTATCCGGTAGTTCATATGAAAATAGGGGAATGGGAAGTAAATCCGCTTCACGGGTATAAAGAGGCAATGGAATGCAGTTTCCAGCGGGACAGTATCACGCCGCTGGGCGAGGGGCGTAAGATAGGATTTGTGGTGGATAAATACGGACAGGAAATAGAGCATATGATGTTTGAGGTCAGAAGCATTGACGGACAGCGGTTGGTGGAAAGTACGGACATTACTCTCTATAGGCAAACGGACGATAAAATTACCGGTGAGTTTACGGTAAAGGATCTGATTGACGCAGATACGGAATATATGCTGGTGCTTCTCTTGGAAAACAGCTGGGGGCAGACGATACGTTATTATACAAGGATTATCCAGACAGAAGACTATCATGAAAAGGAGAAATTGGATTATGTGCTGGATTTTCACCAGAGGACTTTCGATAAAGAGGCAGCGCGGGAACTGACAAAATATTTGGAGTCCAGTGCGGACGGTGACAATACTACTTTCAGCAAGGTGGATATTCATAGCAGCTTTCAGCAGGTGACGTGGGGGGATTTGGAAGTAAGCGTGCTTACGGAGCCGGAGATTACAGTGAAGGAATTGGGGGAACAGACAGGTTCTTTGGAATTGGATTATGCCGTCTCACTGGACGGAAGCAGCGCGGGAAGCCTTTTCTGGGTGAAAGAATTTTATAGGATACGTTATACGGAAGACCGCATTTATCTGCTGGACTATGAGAGGACGATGCGGCAGTCTTTTGACGAGAATGAAAATGTGTCCGGCGGCGATACGGTCTATCTCGGCATTATACCGGAAGGGGACATAGAACTGAAGGAAAGCGATGGCGGCGACAATTTTGCATTTTCGGACGGCAACCGGCTTTTCTGCTATAATGTCACAGAGAATAAGCTGTCAAGGCTGTTTAGCTTTTATGACGGGGATTTCAAAGACGAGAGGGAGACTTGGAAGAAGCACGGAATAAAGATATTGAACGTGGATGAGGCAGGAAACGTACAGTTTATTGTGTACGGATATATGAACAGAGGCAGGCATGAAGGGGAAGTGGGGATTGCGGTATATCAATTCAGCGGCCTGCTCAATACGGTGGAAGAACTGGTGTACATTCCTTCCAAGAGTTCTTATGAGGTTCTTCGGGCGGAACTGGGGGAATTGGCATTTATCAATAAGGCAGATGTGTTCTTTTTCATGCACGCGGGAGCCGTGTATGCGGTAAACCTAGCGGAAAGGAACTATGAAGTGATGGTTTCCGGCTTAGGGGTGGGCAGCTATAAGGTGTCGGACAGCAACCGCATGGTAGTATGGCAGACAGGGGGAGATCCCTATGCCAGCAGGCAGCTTACATTGATGAATCTGAGCACGAAAGAAAAAACGGAAATACAGGCCGGTGCCGGGGAGTATATCGCCCCCCTTGGCTTTATGGGAGAGGATCTGATTTATGGGCTGGCACATATGGCGGATGTAGTGCAAGATAAGACAGGAAGCATGCTGTTTCCTATGTATGCCGTGAAAATACAGAGTGAAAACGGCGTCATACTGAAAACTTATAAGCAGGACGGAATCTATGTGACGGGAAGCGAAATCCAGGGAAACCAGATCAGTCTTTACCGGGTAAGGCGGGGGGAAGAAGACGGGAATTACACGGCAGCGGAAAACGATCAGATCGTCAATACAAAAATTTCGCCGGAGGGCAGCAATGTCCTGGAGACAGTGGCCATTGACAAATATGAGAAGGTAGTGCAGATAGATGTAAAAGGCGTGGCGGACGGGAAAAAGCATAAACTTCTGACGCCTAAGGAGGTATTGTTTGAGGGCGGGCGGGAAATCGTGCTGAAAGAGGAAGGGGAAGATATTCCGTATTATTTTGTGTATGGGAAAAACGGAGTGGAAGGTATTTTTACGGATGAAGGGGATGCGGTTAATACGGCGTACGGACTGTCCGGGATTGTAGTGGATGAGCAGGGAAGATATGTTTGGGCAAGAGGCAACAGGAGCCTGAAGAATCAGATTATGGCCATTAAGGGAGCGGCAATTACGGAAGAGAAAAACAGTCTGGCAGTATGTCTGGATGTGATGCTTCAGTATGAAGGGATTATGCGGAATACGGAATATATGCTTAATCGGGGGGACACCATCCGGGAAATCCTGGAGGACAATTTAGACAACGCAGGCGTGCTGGATCTGACAGGATGCAGTCTGGATGCCATTTTATACTATGTGAATAAGGATATACCGGTATTGGCATCTTTCAATGACGGGAATGCGGTTCTGATCATAGGTTTCAACGAACTGAATACCGTGCTGATGGATCCGCTGACAGGGGGGACGCCTTTTAAGATGGGCATGAACGACTCTGCCGGTATGTTTGAGGAGAATGGGAACCGCTTTATCACTTATCAGAGGAAGGAATAAGGGGTGCGCAACCTATAGTTGCGGCGATTCAAACCAGAATATGCAGTGCAACCGCGGTAAAATTTTTATAATAATATTCCGATGACACATCGTAGTTCGGATGTCAGGAATGAATTTTCAGACACGCTCTAAAACAAGAGGCGGCCTGCGTCCGCGCAGCATCCGCAGGATCGGGCTTCTGTGGGCAGCGCCAAGGCTTTTGCGCCGGCGGAAAAGTGAGGCATGGCGTGTGCCGGCATACAGAGAATGCTGTGCAGAAAGAGAGTATGAGTATGAATATTGAAATTGCGAACCGGTTGGTGCATTTAAGGAAAAGCAATGGCCTGTCCCAGGAAGCATTGGCGGAAAAGCTAGGAATCAGCAGGCAGGCCGTGAGTAAGTGGGAGAGGGCGGAGGCATCTCCGGACACGGATAATCTTATCTTACTGGCCAGGTTGTATAAGGTGTCTTTGGATGAATTGCTGCAGACGGAAGAGGAAATCCCGGTACCGGAGGGCAAAGGCGCGCCATGCAGGGAAATGGAAGAGGGGGATGCGGCAGCCGAAAGCAGTACACTTCAAAACCATATGTCTCAAAGCGGCGGCAGCGGGGAGCCGGAAGACAATGCGGAGAGGGCAGAGGGAAAACAGGATTCGCCCCCTATGGGGAGAGACAGCATCCATATGAGAGATAAAGACGGAAGCGAGGTGCATGTGGGGTGGGATGGCGTTTATGTGGTGGACGCGAAGAAAGGCGATGATTTTACACTTGATAAAAGCGGCGTATATGTAAACGGGAAGAAGCATGGCATGGGACGGGCAGCGGCATATGGCGGAGTATCGGTTTTTGTGCTTATTGTTCTGCTGTATCTGCTGGCAGGTTTTTTGTTTGATGCATGGCATCCGCTGTGGATGCTCTTTCTGCTGATACCGCTTTGGTATAGTTTGATAGAGGCGGTACAGCGGAGAAACCCGCATCTATTTGCCTATCCGGTATTGGCAGCCCTGCTGTTCCTCTGCCTCGGATTTTTCTTTGGCGCATGGCATCCGGGCTGGGTTGTTTTCCTGACCGTGCCTTTATATTATTCCACAGTTTCTTTTCTTACCGGAAAGCAGGAGGAATAGAGTGAAAACATCGTTTCTGACGCGGGCTGTGGCTTAAGTTAACGACATTGGAATAGAGTTAATAGCCGAAAAAACATTGGTTTTAATAGAGAAAACCAATGTTTTTTCTTTTTGGGCTGCGGATTGGAAAGGCATGTTTATAGATAAATTTAGCAATTGCCGGGTAACTTAAAAGAATGCTTGACCTGTTTATTTATATATGTTAATGTGAATATATTAATAGTTGTGGGGGAGGTTACTACTAAATGGGAGATACTAGTTACTTAGAGAATCTGGGTTTTTCCCAGAATGAGGCAAAAGTTTATACAGCCCTTTTGAAGAATAAGCTGTTAAACGGCTATGAAATTGCAAAATTATCGGGAGTATCGCGTTCTCTAGTGTATGAGGTCATTAATCGTCTGGTGGGAAAGGGAGTATTGTTCCGGCTTGAAGGGGAACCAAGTTATTATACACCGTTAGAGTATGGCAAACTTATTGAACGGATGAAAAGGGAACATGAGAACAATATCAATAAGGCCGAAGAATATTTAAGGAATCTGGCCGGCGAGGAAGAGAGCCATGATTATGTGATGAACATAGTAGGTATTGATAAGACGATAAGGAAAGCGGCGGCATTGATTGACGGAGCGCAGGAGGAGATTTCCCTTTCCGTCTGGCAGGAGGAATTTATGCTCTTAAAGGGTGCTTTGCGCAGAGCCATAGAGAGGGGCGTGAAGATTTATCTGTTTACGTTTGAGGATATAGAAATGGATGGCTGTATTGTTTTTTCCTACCGAATCAGTGATGCTTCACAGTTGTTTCCCTATCGCAGACTGACGCTGGTGGTTGACAGTGATCAGTGCCTGACCGGGGAAAACAGCGGCGACAGAAGTGTTTTTACCTATACTAAGAATCATGCCATCGTTTCACTGGCAACGGACGAAATTGTCCTCAATATATTTTGGTTTCAATATATGAAAAAAAAGGGGGTTCTCCGTGCAGGAAACACTGCCAAAGACTTTCTGCATGATATAGAAAATATGGCAAAGGAACTGAATATCGGTTCGGATATGACAAAAAACCTGATGGTCTATGATTTTCAAAGGAGGATGCATGGGAATGAAGAGGGATTTAGAGAGCGTTAGGATACGGGAAGCGAAGGAATTGGCCAGAAGGGAAAAACAGCTTCAGGCGAGAGACAGCCGATTCTATCTTCCGTATCTCTTTATGGTACTGTCGCTGATTTATATTGTGGATGAAGTTGCATCCACCATATCCATTCAGTTCCAGTCCAATATTATCAATGAGTTTTTCGTGCAGAATATGGGCATGGAATACGGAGAGGGGCTGTCGCTTTCATCCGCATTGGGATTTATTACTTATCCGGTGACCTTGCTCATTGTCTTTTACCGTCCGCTGGCTGATAGGTTCGGCAGAAAGCCTTTTCTTGTCATTAACACTTTTGTAATGGGGCTGGGGCTGTTTCTTGTATATCTGTCCGACAATATTTATGTCTATATGATTGGCAGCAGCCTGATGGGATTTATGGTTTCCCACGATATGCAGTGTGTGTATATTCTGGAATGCTCCAGTGAAAAGAAACGTGCCCGCAATTATGCCCTTATTAAGGCTGTGGCAATTTTGGGGACACTGCTTATTCCGTTGCTGCGGGAGACTTTAATGCAGAACAAAAGTGAGCGGTGGCATTTGGTGTATTTAGTGCCTGCCATCCTTGGATTCGTGCTGTCACTGGTGGCATTGCTGTTTGCCAGAGAGACGGATACTTTTCTGGTCAACAGGGTTAAATATCTTAAGACACCGATGGAGGACAGGGAAAAACAAAGCAAAGAGGAGAAAAGCGGCAATGCGCAGGGTGGCATTATCCATGCGGTCAGGTTTGCCTTTCGGCATCGTCAGCTGCGCTTTCTCATGCTGGCCTGCTGTTTTTATTACTCGGCTTCACTGGCTACGGCCACTTATAATACTGTAATGAAAGAGTCTGCCCTAATGACGGAAGAGGCAATAACTATGGCATTGTATCTCTATCCTATAGGAAATGCGCTGATGACATTTACCGCAGGGCTTGTTTCCGACCGGTTTGGGAGAAAGACGACCATTATTGCCATGTCCTGTTCGGCAGTGATGTGTTATAGTTTGTTTATAGCGGGCGCTATGCTTGGGTGGGCTCCGCTGCTGACAGGATTTGCGATCGGCGGCTTTATGGGTAGCTATTGGGGCGCGGGAGATACCATTGGAGGAATTATGTTTTCGGAATCGGCACCCACTAACTTGCGTTCGTCTGTTACGGTAATCAATACATTGCTGAACGGAATTATCGGCGGCCTTGCTACCATTGTGACCATCATACTGCTTCCTCTCATTCCGAAAGAAACTTTTGGGTATATGTATTTGGCACTAACCATTCCCGGGCTGATTGGGGCAATCTTTATTATCTGGAAATATGTAGGGGAGACTAGAGGACTGGATCTGAAAAAGGTTACCGGGGCAGAGTGGGATAAAAGGAAATAAAAGAGCAGGAGGTTTGAAATGAAACTGGATATGTTTACAATTGCACCAGGGGAAAAACCCTTGGATAAGCTTGAGGCAAACTGCGGTTTTGCAGGTATTTTTAAGAAAATAGGGATTATCGGTGATTCGCTTTCATCCGGGGAGTTTGAGTCTCATGACAAAGACGGAACGATTCTTTATCATGACATGTATGAGTATGCATGGCCGGCAGTTTTGGAACGGCTGACGGGAACGGAATATCGGAACTATTCCCGAGGCGGCATGAGTGCGAAAGAATTTTTTGAAACATGGGCGGATCAGAATGGCTTCTGGCAATGGAATCAGGCATATATTATTGCATTGGGAAATAATGATATTTTCGTGCTGAATCATCCGATTGGCAGCGTTGCAGATATTCATCCTGAGAACCCGGAGGACAATGGGGATACTTTTTTTGGATATATGGGGCGTATTGTATCCAAGCTGAAAGATATCGAAAAAGATTCCAGAATTTTCCTGGTATCCATGCAAAGGCGGGGGGAATCGGAGGGTGATCCTGTAATCTGCGCAGTGGCTGACGAAATGAAAAAAATGTGCGGATTGTTTTCTTTTACATATCTTATCGATATGACCAATGACGGTCCGGTCTATGATGAAGAACTGCGCAAAGACTTTGCGCTTGGTTTTCACCCAAATGCCATGGGCTATTACAGCTACGCACTGATGATCGGGAATTATATCGATTATATTATCCGTCGGAATCCTAAGGATTTTTTTGAGGTACCGTTCATTGGAACCGGGCTGAAGAATAAGGACATTGTCTATTGAACTCTGTGGCTTTTCGCTCTTGTATTTCTGCGTTTTTGCCGCAGAGGTTTCTGTGGAATGAAAAAAGAACTGCCTGCGGCTATTGATATGAGCCGCAGGCAGTTCTTTTATAGGTAAAAAACGTATGGATTAATTTCCGAATATATGTGTCTTATATTTCTCCAATGTAAGCAACAGCAGCATGCCTAACAGTCCGCAGGACAGCAGTTCGCCGGCTGCTACGGTAAGGAAAGAAAACCACAGCGGACGGATGCCGTAGGCATAGAGCAGTACAAAGGGCACAACGATTGTATTGGCAAGTATGGGTGGGACAGGGGCGAGCCATTTATAGGCACGCAGCTTATATGTGAGAACTGCGCCGGCTAAAGTGGCTAAGCTGCCGAAAATAATATCCGGCAATGCGCATCCGGTGAGGATATTGCTGATTAGGCATCCGGCGAATAATCCGGGCACTGCCGCCGGAGTAAAATAAGGCAAAATGGTAAGTGCCTCGGAAAAACGTAGCTGCACTGCATAGTTGGCTAAACCGAAAGCATTAGCCAAGAAGGTCAGTACAACATAGAGGGCGGCAATCATTGCTGCCTGAACGAGGGTTAACGGATAACTTGGTGCGATTCCTGCCGGAACCGCTTTGTTGTTTTGCATTTTCATATTTTTGTCTCCTTTAGTTTTGTTTTTCGTCAGGAAGGTTTCGAACTGACGTTATATTTTGGAAGAATCACTGATTTTACACAATCTCATTAACTTAAGCCGAAGCCCGCATCAGGAACAATGTTTTTATTCGGGTCCGAGTTAAAAACATCGTTCCTGATGCGGACTGCAGCATAAGTTAATGATATTGTGATTTTACAGGTTTTTCCGAAGATTTATTATAACGGAAAATAGGGAAAAGTCAAGGCTTAACTTAGCTTTGGAGGGGAAATCAGTAACAGTTCAGCCTAAATGTTGTGTTGAGAGGCGGACGCACGGGAGGGATTTTTTTGCGGGACGGCGGCA
>CAJUIM010000032.1 GCA_910586275.1 uncultured Lachnospiraceae bacterium
GCTTGAGGACGACCGCAGCTTGTGACACACTTTCTCATTCTGCTTAGAAACCTCCGGCCGAAAAAAGTGCACGGAAAACCGGGACAGGCAGTTCCGCTGCTGCCGGCCACTAAAAAAACTCACCCACGGGCATCCGCCTCCCAACATTACATTCAGGCTGAACTGTTACCATGGAAATCCATTTTCGGTTCCATACCCGCGCCGGTGTTTCGGCTGAGCATATCGCCCCCCTGCCACAGCCCTGCAAGGGGATCATTAAGCTTTCCTGCCGTCTGTGCCGTTATGCTGCCCCCATGGAGCCGGCTGTTTTTCGGACACGCCTCCGCCCGGCGGCAATGTGGTTCCGTTCCGCGGCAGCCCGCTTGGGAAATGATGTTTTTTACTCGGACCTTTGAAAAACGCCGGCACTTAGGCACTGTATTTTAGTGCCTTAGTACCGCTGCGTTTGCCGCAGAGCGAAAGCGTGTCCGAATAAAAACATCATTTTCCAAGCGGGCTGCCGCAGAACGGAACCACATTGCCGCCGGGCGGAGGCGTGTCCGAAAAACAGCCGGTTCCATGGGGGCAGCATAACGGCACAGACGGCAGAAAGGCTTAACGGCATCCTAACGGATCCCCTTCTGCGGATCATCCGCCTCGAAATCGAACACGCATTTTTCATAAGCATTGATGATATGGGTATCCTGATATTTGTCATATCGTTTATGCTGCCTGCCGTATGACATATGCACATGCCCATGAAGGAAGAACTTCGGGCGGTATTTTTCCATCAGTGTGCGGAATACCTGAAATCCCTGATGTGGCAAGTCTCTGCCGTCATTCAGCTGATAGGCCGGCGCATGTGCCACCAGTATATCAAAGCCCCGTTTCCTGAACAGCTGAAACCATAGCTTTGCAACCCGCTGCATCATCTGCCGCTCCGTATACTGGTGGGGACCCGGTTTATAGCGCATGGAACCGCCCAGCCCTAAAATGCGTATCCCTTCATACACATAAATCTGGTCTTCAATGCAGATGCAGCCTTCCGGCGGAATCTTCTCATATTTCCCGTCATGATTCCCATGCACATAAAGCACCGGCACCGAAGAAAGCGTCACCAGAAAAGACAGGTAACGCGGATCCAGATCGCCGCAGGAAATAATCAGGTCAATTCCTTCCAGTTTGCTTTTATCAAAAAAATCCCATAACGATTTCGATTCCTCATCTGCAATCACCAGTATCCTCATATGTGCCTTACCCTTCCTTTTTCATTACTCCCTGCTGTTTGATGACTGCACCTGCTTTGTCTTTCAGTTCCTCTTTTTTCGGAATGGAGCCGATTACGTTTTCCGCCAGCCAGTCCATAGTCATAATCTCTTCCGGAAGCATGCTGAATTCCGGATTATCGGAAACCACCCCGTTCTGTGAATACAGAATGCCGGAAAACGGATTGAACAGTTCAGAACTGATGGTTGCCCGCAGCAGTTCGATCAGCCGCTTTGTCCCTATCGGAAGATTCTGGGAGCAGACAATCTCGATGGTTCCCTCCGCCAAGCCCCACCAGTAATTGATGGCTTTGGTGGAAGAAGGGTCATCGTCATATTTCCAAGTTCCGTCCATGATTGTCTGCAGAAGCTGTTCATAAAATTTCCCCCAATGGTACAAGGGCATAGCCAGACTTCTGGGATGTCCTCCTTCCATATGATAGATACCGAAAAAGCGTGAGCCTTCTTCCGGAATCACCATATCCATCCCCGAAATACAGGAAGAA
The DNA here is from genome assembly GCA_910586275.1 of uncultured Lachnospiraceae bacterium. Lineage (GTDB taxonomy): Bacteria > Bacillota > Clostridia > Lachnospirales > Lachnospiraceae > Kineothrix. The sequence goes on from CAJUIM010000032.1 coordinate 1,751, forward strand.
CCGGTTTCTCTGATTCTTTCGTCAATATCTATCCCTTTCATCGTAGACCATTCCAAATGGACTTCCGCCCTAGGGTTAATCATTTTCGCGCCCAGCGCAAATGCATTGATATTGGCAATGGAACCATAAATGGGATAATCGGCAATATAAGTCAGCTTGTTGTTCTCCGCCATGGCTCCGGCTATGGCTCCCATCAGAAACTTCGCCTCGTGCATCCGCGAATAGTAGGTGCGGATATACCGATGGGAAGTATTCAGCGAACAGTTCATAATACGCACATCTTTGTTGGCAATTGCCGCCTTCACGCTGGCCTGCACAAAGGAAGGGGTCGTGGTAAATATAAGGTTGCAGCCGGAATTTATGGCATCCTCTATCAGGGAATCCACATTTTCCTGTGTCCCGTTCTCATAAAATACCGTAGATATTTCGTCGGGGAATGTCTGTTCCAAATACAGCCTGCCCAATTCATGGGCATAGGTCCATGCGGACGTGCCCGGTGTCTTCTCATAAATAAATGCCAGCTTCAGCTTATGCGAACTCAAGGAATGCAATATGCCCTTCAGCGGCTTTTTCTCCTGATTGGGCTTCATCTTCAGATTGATCTCCTGCTCCTCCTGCAGCAGCGCGAACTCTTCCCAGCTCTTTGCCATCAGCTCTTTCAGTTCGCTTGTGGTCATCTGATCCACCTCATCATAGCCGTACAGCGTAATGAAAGATAGAAAAGCATCGCCTACCGTAATTTTCAGCTTATTGCCGCCCCTTGCCCTATATTCGGCCCCGAATCTGGTATAAAGGGCACTGAATTTCAGCAGTTCATCATCTGTCCATACTTCCTCCGGCGCTTTCCCTGCCGCTTCCTGCAGCTTGGCAAAACTCCCCAGCTGGGAAAACCAAACATAATTAATCGGCGCATGCTGATAGAAATCCATAAATTCATAATACAATTTGTTTTCTTTATCCTCCGTACGCCTCGGCACAATACGGATGACATTTCCCGGAACGGAAACCACGCCGAAGAATTTCATGACACTGACCCGTTTGTTCCCCTCTTCCACATAAAACTTATTCATATATTCGTAAGCTTTGATGGGATCCCTGATGCCTTCTTCCACATGGCTGGTGCTCAGGCTGGACCATTTTGCGGCAAATTCGGATTCCTCCCTTAAAATAGGCATAAAATTCCCGGAAAACGAACTGCTCCTTCCAACGGTCTTTGTGCCCACAATCTGGTCAATCGGAATCTGCACCAGACCTAGGGGCATCTCCCTATAGGCTCCTTTTTCCGGCATAATGTCATCCAGAACCTCCAGTGTCGGTTTTTCCCCCCGCAGCATACGCGTCTGATAGTCCTTCTTCCCTAATTTAAATGCCTTACTGTAATCTTCTCTTCCCATATTGTCTCCCTTTATCCTGTCCGCCTCAATTCAACGGATGCCTTTCATATCTTACAAACCGATAAGCCACGTCAAAGTATGTCTGCTCCTCACTGTCCGCCGTAATCCGCCACTCCGGCAGCTTATCCAAGTCCGGAAAATAAGCATCCGCCTGATACTTGCAGTCAATCCTCGTCACATGTGCCACACTGCAATAAGGCAGCAGCAGTCCGTAAACACTTTCGCCGCCTATGACATAAATATCTTCCTGTTTATATTTTCCCAGTTTTTCCAGCAGTTCCTTCAGACTATGTACCGTCACTGCATCCTTTACGCAAAAATCGGGATTGGAAGACAAAATAATATTTGTTCTATTTTTAAGGGGAAGCCCCTGTGGGAAGGTTTTTAATGTCTTCCTTCCCATTACGACCACCTTTCCCTCTGTTTCCTGCCGGAAAAACTTATGGTCATTGGGTATCCGTATCAGCAAATCCCCTTTGTTCCCGATTGCCCAGTTAAGATCTGCCGCCACAATCAGATTCATTCCGTCACCTTTCACTCTTTCTATTTGTCCCATTTATCACAAAGCGAATTTACCTGATCCGCAAATTTCGCCAGATCTTTGTTTGCCAAACCTTCGTTTTTCCTTATAACCGCCAACAGTCTCTGTCCGGCAGCCATAAGCCGTGCAAATACATCGGCAGCCACACGCCCTTTCTTCTTCAGCAGCGGCATCGGAGCAGCCACATATTCCGCATTCCCCGTCAGCAGGTCAAACCTAGTGCCGCTGTAAGGCGCATAGGCATTTATCCCGTGCTCCTTCTCAAGGCAGGCGGCAAAGGATTCGCATACCGAACTCTCCCCATGCACGACAAATATCTTTTCCGGCTTCTTCCGGAAACCGGAGATCCATGCCAGCAAACCGTTCTTATCCGCATGGCCGCTGATGCCCGCCAAAGACCGTATATCCGCCCGCACGTCAATCGTCTCGCCAAACAGACGCACTTCCTCCATGCCTTCCACCAATGCCCTGCCCAATGTGCCGTTTGCCTGATATCCCACAAAGAGAATCGTACATTCCGGCCGCCACAGATTGTGTTTCAGATGATGGCGGATACGCCCTGCCTCGCACATGCCCGAAGCGGATATAATTACCTTCGGCGTATAATCGAAATTAATGGCTCTGGACTCATCGCTGGTAATCGTCAGCTTCAGGCCCGGAAACCGGATGGGATTGATTCCCTGACGGATAAGAGCCATGGCATCCTCGTCAAAGCACTCCTGCACATTTCTCTGAAAAATATCCGTAGCCTCCACAGCCAGCGGGCTGTCCACATACACCGGAAAATCCGGATGCCCCTGAATCCGGTTCTCCGCTTTTATCTGGCGGAGAAAATAAAGCATTTCCTGCGTACGTCCTACCGCAAAGGAAGGGATGACCACATTTCCCCCGGCATCAAAAGTTTCCTGCAGAATCTTTGCCAGTTCCCCTACATAATCCGGATGATTTTCCGAATGGATCCTGTCCCCATAAGTGGATTCCACCACCACATAATCCGCCTCTTCCGTCATCATCGGATCTTTGATTAAAGGTTGGTCAATATTGCCCAAATCCCCGGAAAACACAATTTTTTTCTTGTTCCCGTTCTCTTCCGCCCATACTTCTATGCTGGCGGAACCCAGCAGATGCCCCACATCGGTAAAACGGATTTTTATGCCTTCACACAATTCCACTGTCTGGCCATAGTGGCAAGGCACCAGTCTCTTAATGACACCGTCCGCATCTTCCATAGTATAGATCGGCTCATGATGTTCTATCCCCGATGTACGTTTTGCCTTACGGGCTTTCCATTCCGCTTCCTGCATCTGGATATGCGCACAGTCCCGCAGCATAATGCTGCACAAATCCGCAGTGGCTGCCGTCGTAAATACTTGGCCGCGGAATCCTTTTGCATATAAAGCCGGCAGCATCCCCGAATGGTCCACATGGGCATGAGTCAGCAGCACATAATCCACCAAGGCCGCATCTATGGGCAGTTCCGCACTCTCAAAGCTCCGCACTCCCTGCTCCATGCCGCAGTCCACCAAAATATTTTTCCCTGCCGCCTCCAGATAATGGCAGCTGCCGGTTACCTCATGGGCCGCCCCAATAAACGTCAGTTTCATACCACCGCTCCTTTCTTTTGCGCAAATTTATGCAAAATCCTTCAGAATGCCTTTTTTCCGTAAACTCCCCTTCAATAGCTCTTCTATCTCTTTTTCGCTCTCCTCCCTTTTGTCTTCAATGTCGGAACGGTAATACAGACAATCTATTTTCCCGTACTGTGCACTGACAGCCCCTGCAAACAATTCCCTATCCTCCTCGCTGTTTACATTTCCATTGAAAAAGAAGACCCTTCCCCCATATTCCCCTTCAATTTTTTCTTTCAGTGAGTCACCGGATTTCTTGTCGATATCCATAAAAGCAATGCGGTATTTCTGTCCTGCATACTCTTCTGCAAGTCTCCTGCCTTTGCCTTTTGCCCCTCCTACAATAACGCAAATTTTTCTATGAAGCATTATTCTGTCTCCTTGCTTTTTTGGCTTATTCATACAGTCTTTCTCGTGCGCAACGATATAACTAATTCTCATTATACAAAAAACGCCCCGCAATAGCAAGAATTAACACGCTTTGCGCGATAAATTACAAACTTGCCGGTTAACGCTCTGAACGCATTTCACGTTTCCCCTTATTTCAGTTCATTTGCCGTCGTATAGAACTGATGATAAATCCCTTTTCTTTCCAAAAGCTGCTCATGATTCCCTTCTTCCACAATGCCCAGATCCGTCAGCACCAGAATCCGGTCCGAATTCCGTATGCTGGAAAGCCTATGGGCAATGGTCAGCGTGGTTCTTCCCTCGGACAGCCTTGCCAGAGATTTCGCCACGGCAAATTCACTTTCATTGTCCAGTGCCGATGTGGCCTCATCCAATATAATAATGGGAGGATTCTTCAGAAAGACCCTGGCAATGCTGATCCGCTGCTTCTGCCCGCCGGAAAGCTTCACTCCCCGCTCCCCTACATAGGTGTCATAACCGTCCTTAAGGTTTATTATAAAGTCATGCGCCCCGGCCCGCTTTGCCGCCTCCGTCACTTCCTCCCTGGAAGCGTCCTGCCTGCCGTAAACGATATTCTCATATATGGTGCCCGAAAACAAATATACGTCCTGCTGCACAATACCCACGTTCTTCCTCAAGCTTTTCAGCGTAAAATGCCGGATATCCTCTCCGTCAATGCTGATTTTCCCCTCCGTCACATCATAGAACCGTGGAATCAAATTGCATAAGGTGGTCTTTCCCCCGCCGGAAGGCCCTACGATAGCTACCTTTTCTCCATGCCTGATTTCCAAGTTTAGGTTCCGGAACACAATATTATGGTCGTCCGGGTATTCAAAGCTTACGCCGTCAAACCGGATATTGCCCTCCGTATGCAGCATCTCCCGTGCCCCCGGCTCGTCAAATATCTCAATATCCGCATCCATAATCTGCAGAAACCGTTCTATCCCCGTCATCCCCCGCTGGAACTGCTCCGCAAATTCGATGATTCGCCGTATGGTGGCAATCATCGTATTGACATAGAGCGTATATGCCACCAAATCCCCCGGAGCCACCATCCCCCGCAGCATGAAAATCCCTCCGGCCACCACGGCCAAATACATAATGCCGTCAAACATTTTAGTGGCTGTCTGAAAGGCTGCCATATAACGGTACGTTTCCTTTTTTATGTCCAGAAATTTCCCGTTGTCCTGCTCAAACTTCCGGTTCTCCATCTCCTCGTTGGTAAAAGCTTTCACCACCTTCTGCCCTAACAGGCTGTCCTCTATCCTCGCATTCAGTTCCCCAATCTGATTCCGCTGTCTGCTGAAGGCTCCCCGCATCCGGAAGTTTAACGACATGCACACCCCGGCCATAACCGGCACAATGATAAAAATAATCAACGTAAGCAATACGTTTATCCGTGCCAGGATCACAAAAGATATTATGATTTTAATGCCTGCGATAAAAAATTCCTCCGGGCAATGATGGGCAAATTCCGTCACGTCAAACAGGTCATTGGTAATACGCCCCATAATCTGTCCCACTTTTGTATTATTATAGTAGGTATTGGACAGCTGCTGCAGATGGAAATAGGCATCCCGCCTCATATCCGTCTCGATTTCCGCTCCCATCACATGCCCCATGTCCGCCATATAGTAGCTGGCCGCCGTATCCACTATCCGAAGCACAAGGTAAAGCAGCCCTAGCCCGCCAATCGTCTTTACCGAAAGTTCCGCCAGATGATACAGTCCCTCATTGGTAATATACCTCATTATAAGAGGCAGCACCAGTTCACAGATTGTGGTCAGTGCCGCGCAGAACAGATCCGTCGCCAATATCTTTCTGTACGGCCGGAAATAAGGCGTAAACCGCTTTAGCAACTCCCCTGTCTTATACTGTCTGTCATTCATTTTCCTTCCTCTTTCCGTTTCTTATTTTTTACATCCGCCGTTTTGCCAAAAGCCAATCTTACCGATGCCAAAATCATGCCAACTTCCGGATTTCCCGGAAATACTTTTGCCGGGCAAAGAAACCCGGAAGCCATGCAGGCTGCATTTCCCGGACAAAAGCAAATTCTGCAGCCCCACCTTAATTATATGAAAACAATTATAGCACAATTACATAATATAAAGCAAACCCAAAAGGAAGGTGACAGATTTGTTCGGCTCAGTGTCCCAACTTATTCTGCTTATCATAGCGCTTTCCGCGGATGCATTCGCGGCCAGTTTCGCCTACGGTGCGGACAACGTGAAAATTCCTCCCTTATCTGCCATAATCGTAGCGTTAATCTCCGACCTTCTCTTAATGGCTTCCCTATTCATCGGCAATCTGCTCAAAGCTTATATCCCTGCTGCATTTACTGTCTCTTTTTCCTTCTCCATACTCTTTGTGCTGGGAGCCATCAAGCTTTTTGACAGTTCCATCCGGAAGAAAATACGGGAAAACCGCTTCAGCAGCCGGGAAGTCCGCGTCAGGACAAAAAATCTCCGCTTCATCCTGACTGTCTATGCGGCTCCGGAAACAGCCAATACCGAAGATGTGGAGGTACTCTCTCCCGCCGAAGCCCTTTCCTTAGGCCTGGCGCTTTCCTTGGACAGCGCAGCCGCGGGCCTGGGGGCGGCTTCCGGAGAATATTCCTTCCTCCTGGCCGCCGTACTGAATATTCTCATAAGCCTGTGCGCCGTATTCTGCGGCTGTAGGTTAGGACGCTTACTGGCATCAAAGTCCGGCGTTAACTTTTCCGTCATCGGCGGCATCCTGCTGCTCCTGCTGGCATTCAGCAAGCTGCGGGGCATCTGACATCCTGCCCACTGCCGCGCCCGGCAGATACGGGCACTGCCGTCCGGCAGAAAAACAGAGCCGGGGACTCTTCCCAAGTCCCCGGCTCAATCCGTCCAATGATCAAATATTCCCTGCAATTCCCTTTTCCCAAGGGGCATTTCTTTTTCCTGCATATCGTCATATAAATATTCCTTCAGAAGCCCGGCGACATGTCTGCGGAAATTCTCCCGCTGTTTCTCTGTATAGCCCTCTCTCAGCGCCTTCTTCATCTGCTTTTGGATCTGCCGTACATGAAATGCCTCATAACAACACCCTTTGTTTTTCAGCTGTGTATATCCCAGCATCAATACCGGCTTTTCCCTGATTAACGCTATGTACGCCGTCTGGGATACAATGGTCACGGCCAAATCCGAAAAATCTATTAAAGAGTTAATATTTACATCATCCGTATATTCTCCCCACTTCCTGTTTTTTTCCTCATGTCCCAGACTGACCATGGCCGGGTGCGGCTTATATATTAAATTCCAATCATTTTTTACTGCCAGAACGCTCAAATATTTGAGAGCCGCCAGACTGCAGGCAAAACAGGGCGAATGGTATTTCCGGGCATTGAAATTATAAGGGAACACGCCGGATTCATATTCATTATGGCCGAAAAACACGATTGTCTTCTTTGCCCCACGGTAATTTTTCATACAGCCTGCCGAAAACGGTTTTATGGGCTGGATATTTCTGTTTAAGCCCGTTCTTTTTAAATAATCTATGGCTCTCCCGGCCATCTCCATCTCTTCCCCGCTTATTTCCATGCGTCTAAATTTTGCCGGTTTCCTGGCCGGCCAGCTTTCTCCCTGCTGCCCCATGCGTTCGATGCAGAATGTCCCGGGAATGCAGCCGAATTCCATATACATCACCGCTATTTTCTTTTCTCTGCAGACACCCTTCGCTATATGGTGAAATGCATAAAACCCATTCCATAGAACAACTGCCCTGGGAGAAAGCAGTTCCAATATGGCACAAATATATTTATATGCATAAAAAACCCATGCTTCCGCATATCCGTCTCCCAATCCGATCTGTCTGGCCTTTATGTTTCTCAATGCCTCCGACAGAAAAGTCTTTTTGCCTATCTGCCTTACCTGTTCTTTGGAAACGGGAACGCACATCCCCGTAATTACCATTTCCTTCGCAAAAAGATGCGGTGTACAGACAAAGGGAAACTTCACCTTCTCCGCCGTATATCTTCTGTACTCTGCGGTGACTTCCGACAGCAGGCAGAATTTAATCCCTGCATTGGCCTTTACAAGTTCATTCAGAAAATTCAGTATCCCTTTGTCAAAGGCAGCCATTGCGCCGCAAAAGAGAATATCCGTCTTTCCCGCTGCCGATGCCGCCATGTCCCCTTCGTATGATTTCAGATTCTCCAATACATCCTGCCATGTCTTATATGCTAAATATTCTTTTTTTTCTTCCTCCGTAGGAATCATATGCCTGCCTTCCGTTGCCATCCGACTCTTATTCTTTCCAATCCGCTATGACTTCCATTCCTTCCACATCAAATACAGGGATCTTCCATTTATCATGCACCTTTTTGCGCTCGGCATAGGCATTGTCAATAAAGATTGCTTTTGCCGGGCATATCACACTATATTTTTCCTTCCCGGAATCCAATTTCTCAATCCGGTCAAATAAGCCCGCACATATTCGATGTCTTTCCATGCTCTCCTCCAAGCTGTCCGGGCAGCATTCCTCATGCCTGGTTATTAAAATCACCGTTTTCTTAAGGTTCCTGCATTGGTACAGAAACCGGATTACGGGAAGACATACCGCATCCCCTTCTATGACCGTATCATCATAATCTATATAAACCGTATCATATTCATAATCCATCTTATATTTGGCAGTCAGCATCCTGTCCATGCGGACTTTATAGGGATTCTCAAAAACCGAGAAGCCATAGCCAAGGGACGCATATACGCTTAACAGCGGAAGATTGATCCCCCTTGCCCTGGTCAGGCACATCGTTCCCGCACATCTTGCGGAAATTTCCAAAAGTTTATACTTACCGTCCGCCCCCGCCTTCAGCTGGAAAAACCATAAGCCTGAAAAACGCAGCTTGTCATTGATTGCTTCGGCAATTTCCATGATTTCTCCCGAAGGCTGCATCGTGACACCGGACACACAGACTCCGGCCATTGTCCTTAAACGCTTTCTTGGAAAAACAGCCCTTAACGTTCCGGAGCCGTCGGTGATGCAGTCTGCCGTCACTTCTTCTCCCGGAAGATATTCACAGATTACATATTTTCCGATTTCTATGTTTTCCGGGATATCCTTTTCCTTTGCAATGACTGCTGCCCCCACGGAGCCTTGTCCCTCTCTGGGCTTTATGAAACAGGGATATTTCCCGAACCCCGGATAGCATTCCGGGCAAAAAGCGGCATCCCGGAATAACTCGTAAGTCTTTTTCTTATCCCGGCAGATCATTGCCGTATTATAGTCCGCGCCGATCACCTTTGCCTTTATCTGACAGCGGTATTGGGCGAAATAGAGCGCAACCGTGTCATGGGTAGGAAAAATGCAGTCTATTTGCCACTCTTCCGCAAGCCTGTTCAATTCCTCCAAAAAATTATCTTCGTCAAGGAACGGCAAATCTCCCCGATAGTTCTTGAAAATATAGGAGCCATGACGTTCCACGGAAGATGCCCCGAACAGACGAATGTTCACATTATGCGAAAGAGCGGCATGTAACTCAGCCGAATTAATTTCCCCGGCCGGAAAAATCAATACATTTATCTTCATATCGCTGCCCTCCGGATTTGCAGCATTCCAAAGCCCCATTGCGGGAGGAATGCTTTCCTTAAACACATCTACAGTCTTCTTATGATTTCGTCCGCAATATATCTCATATCCGCTGCGGAATAACGCTGATCCACGGGCAGCGGCAGGATGCCGCAGGCATATTTATATTCCACCGACGCTCTGTGGCACAGAGATAATACATCCGGCCATAATATAGGGATATATATCTTCTTTTTTATAAGTTCTTTCCTGATTCCGTCAGCATTCTCTGCCAGAAAAGGATAGGCAAACGCACCTTCTGCAGGCTTTGCCTGTATTTGATTATATTCCGACAGCATACGGTGCAGTTCCATATAATTGCGCGTCCTCTTATCCTTTACCGAATCATAATCTATTGCTTTCAGAATATTTTTCGTAATCTTAGACATTCCTAAAAGCTTCATATTGTCAAAATATTCATTGTTCTTTACATATCCCGCATAGTACTCTTGTGCCGTCTTCTCATAACGCCCCAGAAGATAAGTCATTCTGTCGCATGCAATATCCTGCTTTATTTCAATGTCCGCCCTTTTGTCCGTATACAGATATGCACCGTCCGGAACGCCAAAAAATTTTCTGCATATGTACATAGTATCCGTTCCCGGCAACGGCTTATTAAAAAACGCCTGAGAATTATCTATAATCAGCCTCGGGTACTGCCGCTTCAATGCCGTCAAATAAGAAGCGGACAGCTGACCGTAAAAGTTTACGGCATAAACAGCATCGTTTTTTCCGGCTCCTCGTAAAACAGGCTCAAAATCCTCCGTTATTGGGTAATACTCATAGTCCACCCCATACGCCTCGCAGCACATCCTTACCGTGCCGCACAGAAAATACGGAATATAAAGTTTCTTTATCTTTCCGGCCAGCAAAAGATATGCCAGACAGCTTCTTCCGCAGTTCAGTTCCACCGCACCTTTATAAAATTCATTTCCCGAAAATTCATCCAGTTCCAAAAATCCGCCGTATTCTTTCTCCACGTTCCCCGCTCCTCCGTTTTGCCGCTTCCGCATACGCATGTCACAGCCTACACAAAGGCATAATCTTTTACCATATCCCTTATTTCATCCTCCCGGCAGAACATCATCACATCCACAATGGACAGAGCCGGCTCAAAATGGCCTATTCTCTGGATATACGGCTTTAAATTGGATTGCAGGAACTGAAGCCTTATGCCGGCTCTTTCATACTTTGCCGGGTCGAAAAAAGCCTTTCCCCCGGGCGAGTTTACATAGGTGTCTCCCCCCAAGGCCTTCACCATATTTAAGGCCCATTCATCGGGGGCATGCACCTTATCTATCTCCAGATTCATTGCGGAAAAAGTATCATACACGCACTCTATGCCAATCTTATGGCAGATGCTTATTATCGAATCCGCATTCAGCTGGGCCAGAAAATCATATTCCTTTGCATCCAGCACATGATGCAGGAATTCCACGGTATCGTTATATCTTGGCGCACGGCGTTTATAAGCGGTCAGCTGCCCGTAAATCTTCTCTTTCCAACGCAGGCTGTTATCAATCCGCATTTCCTTAATGCCGGCCGACCGGACTGCCTTTTTAACCGGAACCGTAATATATGTATATCCGCCATCCTGCTTCAGCACACGGTTTCTGTTCACCCATCCGTGGCTGATATATTGGGGGGTATCAAAAAATATAAATCTGTCCGCATATTCTATCAAGGAAAAATAGCCCACATACGGCAGAAAATATGGCTGCATAATTCCGTAAATCATCTTTGCGCCCCCTTAATTATGTCACAGATTCTTTCCACATTCTCTTTCTCCAGTTCCGGATACAGCGGCAGCGTCAATATTCTGTTTGCAATTTTTAAGGCAGACGGAGTGGGGTTTTCCTCATACATGGACTGATAACAGTGAAAACGGTTGGTCAGCGGATAGAAATATTTTCTGGCGTGAATACCGTTTTCTTTCAGCAGGTCAAACAATTCATTCCTTGACAGCCCATACTGCTTCTCATCTATGACAATGGGAAAATATGCATAATTGGAACCGACATGCTGCTGTTCCTTCTGCAGATAGATGCCCTCCGTGCCGGCTAAGTTATTTCTGTATATGCCCACTATCTGTTTCCTCATCTCTATCGCTTCCCCAATATGACGCAGATTGCATATCCCCATCGCCGCCTCGAACTCATTCATTTTGGCATTGGATCCTACAAAGTCCACCTCTTCCGGCCCGCGTATGCCGAAATTCTTCAGCCGGAACAGATCCAGCCCATACTCGTCGTCCGAAAAACAGACAGCCCCTCCTTCGATGGTATGAAATACCTTGGTTGCATGGAAGCTTACCATTGACGCATCGCCATAAGATGCTATCCCACGCCCCTTATATGTGACACCGAAAGCATGTGCCGCATCATATATTACTTTTAAATGGTATTTCTTGGCCAGACGGCTGATTTTCTCCACATCGCACACATTTCCGTAAACATGGACAGGAAGAATCGCCGCCGTCTCATCCGTGATCAGGCTTTCTATTTTATCCGCATCCATAGTAAAATTCTCTTCTTCAATATCACAGAAAACCGGCTTCAGCCCATTCCTCACTATGGCATGGGTCGTTGAGGCAAAAGTAAAAGGCGTGGTTATCACTTCCCCCCGAAGCCGCATGGCCTGCAGCCCCAGTTCCAATGCCAGATGCCCGTTGCACATCAAGGATATATTCCGTACTTTTAAATATTCTTTCAGCAATTTTTCCAATTCATTATGCTGCACGCCCATATTGGTAAGCCAGCATGTTTCCCAGATTTTTCTGATCTGATCCGAATACTCTTCAAATGTGGGCATCGTAGACCTTGTCACATATAGTTGATCGCTCATTTCCTCACCTGCTTCCGTTCCCTCTCCTTTATCGCTTTGTCTATGGCAGCCTCCGTCACCCGGACATAATTTTCCAATGACCACTTGCTCCCCATCAGATTTTTATATTCTTCCTTATGCAGCTGTTTTCTTTTCACTTTGCTTTCCGAAAGTTCTTTCAGCTTTTCCAAAGAGGAGTCAAAATCCGGAACCGCATTTTCCTCTCCCAGAAAAGGTAAAATATCCGAATATCCATCCGTTATAATTGCAGGAATGCCGCACTGAACTGCCAGGGCCGTGGACCCTCCCCCTCCCGAACGGGGCAGATCCAGATAAACATCGCACATATAGTACAATTTATATAAAAAGTTTTCGTATCCCCACAAAATAACTTTTTGGGAAGCAATCTCCTTTTCCAGCAATTTGAATTTTTCCCTGTCCGTGGCACCGACTATGATCCACCTATAATTATAATTTGCATTTAATGCATGTTTCATCTTCTCTTTGATATCATCCGTTATTTCATAATCCAAACGGTTGCCCACCGTAACAAAAAGAAAGTCTTCCTTCCGGAATCCGAATTGGGCACGGCTGTATTTTTCCTTGGTGACCTGATACGGAAGATATAAATTAGCCTCCATGATGCAATCCGTGTCCACTTTGCCGAATTTCTTTTCCTGTTCCAAAATGTACTTTCTGTTTCTTCCTATATAGACGGAAGAAACAGAACTGGATGCATAGCCGTTCAGCGGAATGGATATCACCGGAAAATCCTTTATCAGCTGCACGTTATAGATTCCCTGCTCATTGGTGATGTCAATAATCGCTGCCGGATTATCCTCATATACTGTTTTGATCAGCCGCTCATACCGTGCCTTTCCATTCTCGTTATAATTAAAATATTTGATTTCCACACCCGTGTCGGCCATCATCCAATGCTCTCTCTGAAAAATGTCTTTTGAGAAATTCCTTCTGACCGTGCTTGGATTGACCATAAATATATCACCGGCCGATATATAATTAGTATCCGCCACATAAATAGTCACATCCCAGCCATTCCTGCTCAGCCCATTGGCGATTCCTGTCTGCAGCCGCGCCGATGCATAGTTCTTTCCATGCAGCCCGACTACCAGCAGGCCAATCCGTTTACCCGGACTGCCATGCGGCCTTTCCCAATGCCGATATTTATTGAAGATAGCCGAACTTCTCTTCAGCAGTTCATTCCGCTGCGAATAATAACTGTCATAAACAGCCTCGGGATGCAGAAAAGCAATCCGGTCCAACTCCATAACGCCAAAATAATATAATATGTCTTCCTCTTCGGAAGCCAAAAGCAGCCGCATCCACTCCTGCATCAATGCCTGGCTGAAATATCCGGCCCTGAAAATCATTTCAAATAAATAACATTTCTCCAAATCATTGGTATGGGTTTGTTCCATAAATTCCTGAAACAGTAAATCCCTGTCTTCCAGATTTTTCATCTCTTCCATATAATGCTGCAATTCACATAAAAACAGATTCCTCCGTTTTACATGAGTTGGGGAAAAGGCCCAATTCACATATGCAATATCTTTCTGCAGCATCTTTTTTGCCGTTTCATGAATCACACGATCCAATCCCAGCCTTATCTTTATTTCCTCATGCAGTCTGTCCGTCCATGTCAGAAAAGTCTCCAATGACTCCTCCCCCTCTAAAATATATTTCCGGCATATTTCCGAAAAAATTTCCGGCCATCCTTTCTTATCTAAATACATCCCGTCTATCTGTGAGATAAGCATCATGCATTCCGAAAAATCTTTCCGGCTTCCCTTTCCCATGACGGCACGGTATATCTTATGGAAATCGCCAATATTCCTCTTCAGCTGCCTTCTCTTTATCCTTTCCATAAAGGACAGCCGCAATGTAAATCTCTCCTCAGCCCGTTCGTCTTCTGTTTTATAGGCGAATGCTTCACGGCCGGATGCTTCATAGGTAATTTCCGTCCCTTTCCTTACCGGGCAGCCGCTGCCTTCCATTACCTGAATCAGATAATCCTTAAGATCCGAAACCGGTTTGCCATAGTCTATGTCAGCGTTTGTAAAATCCCTGTACAAATAATATTTGCATAGCTGCGCGATATGTTTTCGGAAATTCCTTCTCTGCTCTTCCGTAAACCCGTTTGTCAGGGCATTTCTTATCGTTTCTTCTATTTCTCCCCTTTTGTCTGTCTCATAGATGCACCCTTTTCGGTTCAGCTGATGAAAACCAAGCATCAGCGCAGGCTTTTGCCGGATCAGAGAGACATAGCTTGTCTGAGACAGAACCGTAATCACCAAATCCGAAATGTCTACTGCATCATGAATATTGATTTCGTCACTTAAAATAATATTTTCAGGCAGTTCTGCCATCGGCTTTCCCCGCATCATCGGATGCCTTTTGTATATCAGATTCCAGTGATTTTTTTCCGCCAGCTTTCCTAAAAAGACGGCGGCTTCCTCACTGCTTTCAAAGATAGGGGAATGATATTTTTTCGTATTTTCCGTATACGGATATAAGCCCGATTCAAAATCATTCTGCGCCGCATAAAGTATGGTGGGCCAACGGCTGTTCAGCCTGCTTCTGACCTGATCCGCTTCCTCTTCTTTATATACGGAAACATTGGAACTTATCCAGCGGTTTAATTTATTTTCATAAAGCCTGTCCCATATTTCATTGGCGGCCTGCAGTTCCCTGTCCTCCACCTCCAGCGCGGAAAACTCCTCCGCATGGACAGCCGGATAGCTTTCCCCCATCTGTCCCCCTGTCTCAAAAATCAATGTTCCCGGCAGAACGCCGTTTTCCATATAAACAACAGGTATCTGTGCCTCGCCGGCCGCCTGCTCCAGCATCCGATGCCACGGACTGTATTTATTCCAAATCATAATCATCGCCGGCCCAACGATCCGGATGGCTTCCCGGGCATATTCCAGGCACTGCAGACAAAACATAACGGCATATTCCTCCGACACATTATACTTTGTCTGAAAGTTCAGCGCAGCCGTCCATAACACCTGATCTTTTTTGGCCTCTCTGACAAAGATTTCCCCCAAAGCCATGCGGCTGTACCCCGGAACGTTGTTTCTTCTCAGCAAATCGGGCACCATCCATAGGGAAAGCCTGTTTATATCTTCCGGAGACAGATTTTCCGTCCGGATGCAATGGCGGACGGCCTCCTCTACGGAAGGTTCCATCCCTTCCACCAACGTTACGAAATTGTAATCGGGCAGCTGCCTGGCAATTTCCGCAAGAAGCCCGATCCGATTGGAGAGTATCGGTATCAATATATTATTTTTTTCATGCAGGTTTCTTTCAAGTTCCTCTAAAGAATCCTTTACGGAATAAGAACTCACTTCCTGAACAATTTTGCGTATTGTTTTCCCGTCCTTCT
The DNA here is from genome assembly GCA_910586275.1 of uncultured Lachnospiraceae bacterium. Lineage (GTDB taxonomy): Bacteria > Bacillota > Clostridia > Lachnospirales > Lachnospiraceae > Kineothrix. The sequence goes on from CAJUIM010000032.1 coordinate 17,546, forward strand.
TTACGATTACCGCTAAAGTCTTATTTTTCTCTATCGTATCCAGTTCTTCCGTAATAAAACAGCAAAAGCCTGCATTCGGTTCATTAAAAAAAGGAAAGTTTTTATAAACATCCTTTCTTTGGATACCTATATGGGCATTGGCAATAAACTTTTCCCCCGAATAGATTTCTATGCAATCGTACTTGTTGGTGGGGAAAAACCATCCTTCCACATAAATTCCAACCGGCAGAAAAGCGCTGCACTTCCCTATCCCTCCCACCAGCATTTTCGACTGCTTAAGGCATCCTATGCTCATGCTCTCCATTAATCCGGGATTAGCCGCGGAAATATATTGCAGGACAGATTTTGTCTCTTTCCCATCTGCCGATGCAAGCAAAATGTTTATCGCCTGTTCAAAACTTTTAGACATTTCCAAAATTTCCTTCTTTCCTCTTACCTGTAAACCGGCTTCCGAAACGCAGCCGGGTAAACGCCCCGGCCATTGACTTTCCGCTTATTGTCCTTTCGCCCTTGCCCTGAAATAATCCTTCAGTTCATGGACGGAACCGCAAATATCAATGCCCTGCTGCCGCCCGGGCTGGCGAAAGCCAAACCCATAGGCCACACCTACAAAATCTATCCCGTTTCTTCCTGCGCCTATAAAATCATGATCCGTATCCCCCACCATGACCAAAGAATCAATCCCGATCTTACCGAACTCTGCCGCGCAATTCCCGATGATTTCCGTTTTTCTCAACCGATTCTCAAAATCCGATCCTTTTATATAATCAAAATATTCTTCCATCCTGAAATGCCGCAGCAGCATAAGCGTATAATCTATCCTCTTGTTGGTGGCTACTGCCATCCGGCAGTTCTCACTTCGCAGAAATTCCAGCAATCCGTAAATTCCGTCATACGCAGCGGCCTCGAATAAATATTTTTCTTTATATGCATTTCTGAAGATACCGGCAGCTATTTCCGCTTCCCGGGACGACAGATGAAAGATATCCCGAAAGGAATCATATATAGGAGGGCCTATCAGATCCGTTCTTTCCATGCCGGCCGGCATCGTCAGATGCATTTCCCCCAAAGTATTGTCTATTGCCTTTAACACTCCTTCCGACGTGTCGAGCAATGTTCCGTCCAAATCAAATAATATTCCGTCCCAACGCACCATCCTTCTTACTCCTCATATACAGATTCCGTGAGAAAGCTTATATCCATGACAGCTTTCAGAGCATGTATTTTTTCCTTCAGCTGTCTGTTCACTCTCCGCAGCCTTTCATAATCTTCCGAATAGTTAAAGCATTCATCACAGTATGACATAGCAAGGTTATGCATATCGTAACCATCAAATCCCGCAAGGCTTACTGTTCCGATACCAAGAATACGCAGCAGATTCAATGCCATAGCCATGGAATTGTCGGCAATGGCGTCACTGCTGTCTTTTACGTTCTCTATATTAATCACATAATCAAACTTATTGTAAATGCAGGAAACATTGGAAGTGGCAATTGAGAACACGCGGTCGCCCATATAACGAAGTTTCTCCGCAAACATCTTATAACGCTTGGAATTGCCGACAAAAATACCATCCGCCTTTACCGCGTCCGGAATAAAGTTGACCGCAATCACCACCGGTTTTTTATTTCTGATATAGTCTTGAATATACATGCTTTTCAATGTGACTGACTTTCCCGGCGCCAATAGCAAAATATCTTTCCCTGCATATTTTTCCGCCAAAGCCTTCCATGCAGTATCATCCGGGAAATTTCTCATCTGATACATGGCGTACAGTTTTTCTATATGGCCTTTATCAAAATTCAGTTTTTTCCCGTCCTCAATATCTTTTGCAATTTCATTTATTGATTCCACCGACAAAGTGGCCTTACCGGACAGATAACCAATGTATTTCGGATGACAGTTGTTGCATGCCGCCAGAAAATATTCCAAGGAATATCCCCAGCTGAATTTCCTCTGGATCGGGATGACACAGGAATCAATAATTTCCAGGATTTCATTCAGATGGTAGCTTTTCTTATAAAATTCATTCAGATGCATTGCCAAAAGTTCCAACGGCGCGTTTCCTGCGCTCTTCCCCAGCCCATAGGCGCTCCCGTCCAGTATCACCGTCCTTGCAGTCTGCATATCCAGTATTCCGATTGTGTTGGAATATGCGAGCTGGAAATTGTTGTGCGAATGATACCCAATGGCTATGCTTTCATCCAGATTGCTGTCCAGCAGGCCAAAGTAATGCCACATCTGCTCCTTGTGCATCAGCCCGTATGTATCCACGATCCCCACGCCATATGGCTGCATCCTGTTTGCCGCATGACAGAAATCCAAAATATCCCTGTCTTCATAAGCGGTAACGGAAACAAGCTGCAATGTCACGAAATATCCTTTCTCCATAATTTCTCTGCCAAGTTCCATCGCCCGGTACATATCGGGCTTTTTAAATATAATCCTTATTCCGTCAATGAACGTATCCTTTTGATCACAGATATGGCCGATGTCACATGTCCCGTAATCCACCATGGCAACAAATTCCGTCTCGTTTTTGTCCATCTCTCCAATGGCTGTCTTCACGGCTTTCATATCCGGATATATGGAACGATTATAATCATAAGATCTGCGCTGATCCAAAAAACCTACCTCCACAAAATCCGTTTTGGCATTAATCAGCCTCTGCAATATGAATTTAATGGTTCCGTTGCCGAAATTCCAGTCATTGACAAAGCCGCCGTCCCTTAAAGTACAATCCAATAATTTAATTTCCATCTTCCGTTCTGTCAGATCTCTCCTCCTGCCCTTCCCGGGCGTGTCTTATCGTTCCTTCCTGTCATCTGCCGAACCATGCGCCGTCCCGTCACTTTGCCTGATTTCCGGCTCAGATTCGGCCTGCGCTGCCCACTGAGTTCCCCCAAACTTTTCACCGCATCTGACGGAAAGCAATGATAAGCCATGCCCTAAAATTTCTTATATATCCATATAACGCCTGTTATTTTCTTCTTTTTCTCTTGCCAAGAGAATCCCTTCCGCAACTCTCCAATCCTCTTCATTGTCCAAATCCGCCGCTTCATCCTTGGGAATGCCATAGGTTCCCAGCTTGCCGCCAAAAACCGGGCATTCTCCTTTTTCCTGCAGCGCAAGGAACGTATCCCTTTTCCATGCCGTCATGGCCCATACAATTTCTTCCACCGGCTCAAGTTTCTCGTTCGGTATTTTATCGCTCCCGTCAAAATTGATTTTCCGTCCTTTATAAATGGCTTCCGTCCGATTGGATACCACCGACATAACCGTGTCAAAATCATTTTTCAGGACATATTCGATAAAGCCGTTCACCGTTTCCTGCCGCAAGGCCGGTGATGTGGGATTTAGCATTACTATGTAGTCACATTCATGTTTTTTTAAGAACTCATAGACAAAATCCCTGTTAGTTGCGTTATCATCAGATAATTCCGGCGGTCTCTGATGAAATGAAACACCGAATTTTTCACATGCATTCCCTAGTTTTTCACTTTCTGTATTGATCCAAATACTTTCAAATTTATCGGAGTTCAATGCTAAGTCTATCGGATACCGGATCAGCGGTTTATCCAGCATATATCTTATATTCTTTTTCGGAATTCTTCTTGACCCCAGCCTTGCGGGAATCATTGCAATTAATTTGTACATATCCGTTCCTCGCCTCACGATTTTTTGAATTATCCTTCATTATATCTTCTGACTCCCGTTTGCCAGCGCCTCCGCAAAAACTTCCATGGACTGCAGCACATAGGTTCTTTTTGCCGGCGGCAGATGGCGCAAAAGTTCCAAGGCTCTCCATTCCTCCGCATCTTTTGCCATCTTCTGGTTCCCTTCCGTCTGCCGTCCGGATCCGCCAAGCAGAATATAGTCCGCGGGTACTTTAAAACAGCTGGAAATGACCAGCAGCGTCTCCAGGCTCATACCTACTGTCCCCCGTTCAATATCCGAATAGTGCTTTACGGATTTTCCGGTTATTTCCGCCATTTCTTCCCTGCTCATGCCATACGATTTCCTCAATTGCCCGATCCGCTTTCCTACGGATTCCTTCTCATAAAGCATTTCCTTACCTCCCATGCTAATCACCTATATTATAACACCATTTTCTTAAAATGCAACTAATAGTTATTATATTTTAATAACTATTAGTTTGTTATAATTTTAGCTCTATCCATTTAGAATAATAAGTAAGGAACTGTTAAGAATTAACTTTGCATATGACGCAGAATGAATCTTACTTCTTTAACAGTTCCTTAACATAAAGGATTGGAGATTTTATGGATAGAAGAATTCTGGGAAAACGCATCAGGGAAGAACGTACGCGTATCGGACTGACGCAGGAACAAATTGCAGAATATATGGATGTTTCAACCACATATATCGGCCTTGTTGAACGGGGAGAACGGGCTGTCACTTTGGAAAAGCTGGTGCTTTTGGCAGAATGTTTTCATGTAACGGTAGATTCTCTTCTCCGCGAAGCAGAACGGCAGGAATCATTGGACAAAAAGGAACAGCTTCTTTTTTTATGGAGCCGGGCCGTCCCGGAAGACCAAGACAAAATTCTTGCCATTATGGATATTATTATCCACGGAGCCTCACAGCCAAATAAGCCAGACGTTCCGCAGCCGGCTGGGGCAAACGGGCCAGACGTTCCGTAACCCGCTGGGGCAAACGGGTCAGACGTTCCGCAGCCGGCTGGGGCAAACGGGCATATGCCGGAAAAAGGCATTCCCGAGAAACCGCATATATCATTCCCGCAGAGGCACCGCACTTTCGGATCCGCCGTATATATGCAAAACGGCATACGAAAAAGATGCAGAAAATCTCTGCATCTTTTTGCATGCCTATCCTGCCCGCCCAGTTCCCTCACCCAAACATATCCTAAGTATTCGCCCACTTCCCTTCCTGCTGCTTCCCGGAACAGTCTTTCTTTTCCGCCGCGCCTCCGATCAGCAGCAGTTCATGTACCGCCAGCGGCATAGCCGACAGCCCGGCAAGAATTGCCCACTCACGCAGGGAAAGCCGGCTGGTTCCGAACAGTGAGACAAAATACGGAATCTCCGTCACCAATGCCTGCAGTCCGATTCCCACCGCAAAGGCAAACAGCATATACCGATTGGCGAAGTGATCCATCCTGAAAACCGATTTGTTCACGTCCCGCATTCCTACGGCATGAAACAGCTGGCTCATGCCAAGCACCGTAAAGGCATGGGTCTGAGCCTTGTTCAGCACATCGGGAATCCGCAGCACGGTTTCCATATTATATAAGCTGATGGGCAGTTCCCTGACCGTCAGCACGTCATAAGGCACCTGCAAAAATGCGGTAATGCTTATTGCCGCAATCACCGCGCCGTAACATAGCGTACAGGTCAGCCCGCCATGGGCAAACAGATGCTCGTCGCTCTTCCGCGGTTTCTGCCGCATCAGTTCTTTCCCGTCATTTTCATCCACCCCCAACGCCAATGCCGGCAGGGAATCGGTAATTAAATTAATCCAAAGAATGTGACTGGCCTTAAGCGGAGAAGGAAATCCGGCAAGAATAGCGGCCAGCATCGTAATAATTTCCCCAAAATTAGAAGAAAGCAGAAATAAAATAGCCTTTCGTATGTTTTCATAAATCCCCCTCCCTTCTTCTATCGCCTTTCTGATGGTGGCAAAATTATCATCCGTCAATACCATATCCGAAGCATTCTTCGCCACATCGGTGCCGTTCATGCCCATGGCTATACCGATATCCGCCGCTTTCAGGGAAGGCGCATCGTTTACCCCGTCCCCGGTCATAGCTACGGTTTTCCCCTTTCTTTTCAGTGCATTGACAATCTTTACCTTATGCTCCGGCGATACTCTGGCATAGACATGTATCCGCTCCGCCTTTTGCGCAAACTGAACATCATCCAGCCGGTCCAGTTCACTTCCGCCCATGCATTCTTCCCTGCTGCCGGCTATGCCAAGTTCTTTGGCAATGGCATATGCCGTGTCAATATGATCGCCCGTTATCATTACCGTCTCCACGCCGGCCTTCCGGAAGGCCGCCACCGCTTCTGCCGCCTCCGGCCGGGCCGGGTCAATCATGCCGGTAAGGCCTATAAAAGTCAGTTCCCTCTCCTCCGGCGATGCGGCATCCTCCCGCATGGCTATGGCCAATACGCGGAGTGCCTCCGAAGACATCTGCCCTGCGGCATGAAGAATTTCTTTCCTTGCCGATTCCGTCATGGCAGCCCTTTTCCCCCGGTTCAGTACATATTTGCAGCACCGCAGCACCTCTTCCGTCCCGCCTTTCGTATAAGCCACTCTTCCGCTTCGCCCCTTATGCAATGTGGTCATCATTTTCCGTACGGAATCAAAAGCTTTTTCATCCGTTCTTGGATATTCCCGTTCCAGCTTTTCCCGCTCCATATGATGCTTCGCCGCCAAATCCAACAGTGCCAATTCCGTGGGATCTCCGATTCTGTCCCCCCCTGCAATTACACCGTCGTTGCAGAGAGTGCATCCCATAAGAAGTTCCTTATGCTTTACGGCATCCAGACTGTCCGACGGGAAAATATGTCCGTCCATATAACATTTTTTCACTGTCATCTTATTCTGTGTCAGCGTGCCCGTCTTGTCCGAGCAGACGATGTCCACCGCCCCCAAAGTTTCCACTGACGGCAGCTTACGGATAATCGTGTTCACCTTCACCATACGCGACACACTCAGAGCCAACACAATGGTCACTATGGCCGGCAGCCCCTCCGGCACCGCCGCCACTGCCAAAGAGATGGCCGTCAGCAGCATGTCTCCCACATCTCTCTTCTGCAGCATTGCAACGGCAAACAGAAAGATACAGATAAAAACAGCCACCCCGCTCAGCACCTTCCCCAAATCTGCCAGCCGTTTCTGCAGAGGGGTCATTTCTTCTTTTGTCTCGCTGATCATGCCGGCAATATGTCCGATCTGTGTCTCCATTCCGGTGGCAACGACAATCCCTTCCCCACGTCCGTAAGTAACGCTGGTGGACATGTATGCCATATTCCTGCAGTCAGCCATGTCCGTTTTCCCGGCAGCCACAAATGCCGCATCCTTCTCCACAGGAACCGACTCCCCGGTCAGCGCCGATTCCTCCACTTTCAGGCTCATGGTTTTTGTCAGTCTAAGATCCGCCGGCACCTGTCTCCCTGCCTCCAGACAGACAACATCCCCGGGCACAAGTTCCCCGGCCTCTATCTCCTGCTGCCTGCCGTCCCTCTTCACAATGGCATGGGGGCTTGTCAGCTTTTTCAGCGCTTCAATCGCTTTCCTTGCTTTCCCTTCCTGCACCACCCCTACAAAAGCATTAACAAGAATCACTGTCACAATAATCCCTGCGTCCCCTATTTCTCCCAGAAAAACGGATACTCCCATGGCCGCAAACAGAATAAATATAAGCGGGTCATTCAGTTGTTCCATAAAAAGCGAGAAATAGGATTTTCCATTCTGTTCCTGCAGCTGATTCCTTCCGTACTTTGCAAGCCGTGCGGAAACTTCCATACCGCCCAGCCCTTTTTCCAGATCACACTTCAATGCCTTTTCTACCTCTCGGATTTGCTGGTTTTCATACATACATTTTCCTCCGTTTACACTTTGTGCATCCCTTCTGCCCGGTTTTCCCCTCTTATGCCGGTTCATGCCGTTCCCTGCTTCTGACATCCGGGCAGTCCCTTGCCGGTTTTGTCCCATGTCTTTTTATATGCTTGTACAGAAAGAAATATGAATGTCGGAAACCCTATTGACATATGTAGCAAGCTACGTTATAATGTAGCCTGCTACAGGAAAAGCAAAAACATAGTTCCCGCCGGACGGAAAACCGGACAGCGGAAGCGGACACAAGGACGCAAAATGAATGAAATAGGAAAATATATGAAAAAAATTCATATTCTTATGGAACGGCAAAGGAATATTGAATACCGCGGCTATGACCTGACCAGCACACAGATTGATATTATGGAATACCTATACTTTAATTGTGACGGGAAAAATACCCTGTCCGACATTGCGGCATTTTTCGGCGTGCAGCATACCAGCGTAATCCATGTGCTGAAAATTCTGGAAAAGAAAGAACTTATCTACCGGATAGAATCACCCAAAGACTGCCGCTGCAAAGCCATCCTATTAACACAGAAAGGGAGGGATATCATCCACAGCCATCTTGGCTGCCCTGCCGCCCGAAATGCCTTTCTCTATGCCGGCATTTCCGAAGCAGAACTAGAAATTACGGAGAAATCGCTTCGGCAGATATACCAAAACTTATTGCAGAACCAAACCGACGGTTTTCACGCGGTATCCGACGGGAAAACTACTATAGATCAAGGTACGGATGAGAATGCGGAAGTTTAGGCACCAAACCGGGCTTGAAAAACGTATGCCGGATCTGCACCATAATCTGCGGAAGCTTGGCACTAAATGAAAAAGCCGCAGCAAGCTGCGTTTACCTAGTTTAGGAGAAAAATCCCGCCCAACAGTGAAACGGTGCACCGCAGTACAGATGTCTGAAATGATTTTTCCGCACGTTCCGGTACTCCTTTGGGAGATCAATTAGAGTTCTGCTTTGGGTTCCTGCCAGTACATGGCAAAATTTCCACGGCCATATGGTACGGCAGCCGGAAACTTTATCATGGCAAAGCAGAACTGCACGGAAAGACAAAATAATGTGATGATACAAAACGGCACGGAAAAATAAAACATGAAAATGCAGAACTGCATGGAGAGACAATAACAAGAAAATACAGAACTGCACGGAAAGGCAATATCCGGAAAATGCACTACTGCACGGAAAGACAAAATAATATGGAAAAGCAAAATAACATAGAAAAACAGAATAACATAGGAAGACAAAATAACATGGAAAAGCAAAATAACTTAAAAGAACAAAATAAGAAAAAAACACAGACTCATACTGCATCCCGCCAGGACAGGACTACAGAGATTTTCAGGGATGCCCCTGTCCCTAAAGCCGTCATCAGCAATATTGTACCGTCCATTATCAGCATGATGATGGTTCTTGTCTATAATTTAGCGGATACTTTTTTTATCGGCCAGACAAAGGATGCCTATATGGTCGCTGCGGTTTCCATAGCCACGCCTGCATTCCTGCTATTTATGGCAGTAGGAATGCTATTCGGCATCGGCGGCACGTCCCTGATTTCCCGAATGCTAGGAGAAGGAAATTCACAAAAAGCAAAGCATACCTCCTCCTTCTGTTTCTGGACAGGACTGACCATCGGTGTTGCCGCCATGATTTTTATCTGGCTGTTTGCCGATCCGGTATGCCGGGCCATAGGCGCCAGCGATGATACACTGGCCTACGCTTCCCAATATCTGAATATTGTTGCGGCAGGCATCCCTTTCTTAATTATAGGAAATAGTTTCAGTAACATCATCCGTGCCGAAGGCAATGCACAGATTGCCATGATGGGAATGATTATCGGAAATCTGGCAAACATAGTCTTGGATCCGATTATGATTCTCTGGCTGCACTGGAATGTGGCAGGCGCTGCCATTGCTACTGTCATCGGCAATGTAGTCGCAGCACTTTTCTACCTGCGCCATTTATTATCGAAAAAAACTTTGCTTTCCATACATCCCAAGGATTATATGGCCAAAAACGGAATTGCCGCCGGCGTGCTGGCCATCGGCATACCGGCTTCCTTAAACAGCATTCTGATGAGTACTTCCAATATTATTACCAATAATATTATGTCTGATTATGGAGATATGACCGTTGCCGGGCTTGGAGTTGCAATGAAAGTAAATATGATTGTTGTCATGCTGCTTATCGGTTTAGGCAGTGGCATCCAGCCGCTTTTAGGCTATTGCTTCGGTGCAGGAAACAAAAAAAGGTACACAGCCGTCCTGAAATTTTCGCTCTGTCTGGCTTTCAGCCTAAGCCTGATTATGACCGCAATCTGCTATTTCGGCGCAAAACCGTTGGTATACGCATTTTTGGATAACCCCGATGCCTCCGGATACGGCATTGCCTTTGCCCGCATATATATCTATTCCGGGCCGGTCATCGGACTCTTGTTTGTGTTCATCAATGCAATCCAGTCCACAGGAGCTGCAATCCCTTCCCTGATTCTTTCCATCAGTCGGCAAGGCTTGCTCTATATACCCATTCTGCTGCTGTTCCGCGGACTGTTCCATTCGGCGCCCATGCTTGCTGCCGCCCAGCCCGTAGCTGACTACCTTTCCACGTTGCTGGCATTTATTTTGTTCCTATTTACTTATAACAGATTTTTTAAGAAAAACCGGTCGAATGACTGAGAATATGGAACCGAATAGAAATATGGCACACTTAGGCAGAAAATGTAAATAAAAAAGAATTGCCAAAAATAAAAATAATGCTGAAGTGAAAAGTTTATTTCCACTTTGAAAACAGCGGTTAGGAAAGTAGCATTTACTCTTACAGAAAAGGATAAATGCTACTTTTTTCTTTCATAAAGTTGGATTTCATGTTACACTTAAGTCAGCAGAGGCGGCCATGACAGGATTTCAGGGTATTTTTTTGCACGTCAAAAAAGCGGACGTTAGTGGCACTTTTTGGGGGTGTAGGACTAAATTCCACTTGGATGATGACATATGGAGCCATTCTGACAGCCGCCTGTGGGAAATTATTTTTTGAGAAGGTAAGGTTTGAGAATAACCTTATCTTTCTCTGTTTTATGGATGCCGAAAGCCTCCAGTTTTCCATATAAATCGTGGCACATGAAATCAGTCAGCTCAAGGGGGCTTCTTCCGCCGAGCATTTCCACGGGAGCGGAATTCACATGGCTGAGAACAAGGTTAAGTGCACTTTGGCCAGTGACTCCTAACACTCTTAAGTCTGTACCTTTAGGAAGAATATATCTGAGTTGGACATGTTTGTTTTCCAAAGATCCTTTCTGCCCGGACTGCATAGGGTCACAGTAGAAGACTCTGGTTCGTCTTGTGCCGTCAGAAGCCGTTTCCATGGCATCAGCAGCGGTAAATTCAGAGCCGCGGTCTGTGAGCAGGACGTGGACATATTTCCTAAAGAACTCTATTCCCAGGACGGACTGCAGGATGTCGACGCCTTCCTTCATGGACTGTGCAGTCTTGCCTTTGTGATAAAGGGCAAAGAGGATGCCGGCATTTACAAATCTGAAGGTCTGGATAAAGGGGCCATTTGTCTCATCGTTATAAACGGTGTCCATCTGGGCAACAAAAACATGTGGGTTTTCGGATAAGTATTCTTTGTAGGTGCGTCCTTTCAGATATTTACGGTCTGCCCGCTTTTTGTAAGTCTGGGACTTCTTTTTGGAGGGCCTGCGGGATACCTGGCGGCGCAGGTCCATGACAGTAATGCCGGCAATTTCATGGAACACATCATTTTCGATATAGTTATAAAGGGTCTTTTCAGAAATGCCCAGTTCCGGGTGGCCTGTAACAATCTGAAAAGGGGATTTATGACAGCAGCCATAGCTTCCGCTTCCCGGGAAGTAAGGTTAACGCCTCCCCTTGAGTCAACAAGGGCAGCACGGTAATCCCTGTGGGCATCTTCCGGACAGTACTGGTATTTGTCAAACCTGCACCGGGTCCAGCCTAGACAGCCATTGCAGGCACCGGGAGAGCGGTCACGCCGTGGGCAGCGGAAGGGGGAGAGGCCGGGGCAGTCCAAGGTGCATTGACGGCCAAAGGCACACTTGCGGAAGTTGTTGCATTCCAGAGGCATCCTGCATTTATGGGTAAGAGCCCTGTGGATCTTAATCTCTTTGCCAATGGTAGACTTATCCTTGCCAATGGTCTTAGCAATGGCAGTTTTAGTTGAGCCATTGACAATGCCTGTAAGGATGATACGTCTTTCTTCCAAGGTTAAATGGGAAAAAGCATTTGAGTTACTCATATAGGTACCTGCCTTTCCGGCAGCTGTCAGGTATCTAAAGTGTAAGACTAAATGCAACATATGGGAAAGTGGAAACAGGTGAAAGACTAAAATCTACTTCGCACCCTTCAAAGTGGAAATAAACTTTTCACTTCAGTATAAAAATAATTTCCATATTTTTTCAATTTATAGTTGACATTTATTATGATAGCTTATATAATAATAAATGTTGATGCGCGAGTGGCTCAGTTGGTGGAGCACGACCTTGCCAAGGTCGGGGTC
>CAJUIM010000033.1 GCA_910586275.1 uncultured Lachnospiraceae bacterium
CGGCCGAAAAAAGCGCACGGAAAACCGGGACAGGCAGTTCCGCTGCTGCCGGCCACTAAAAAAACTCACGCACGGGCGTCCGCCTCCCAACATTACATTCAGGCTGAACTGTTACAGTGTGTCTGAAAATTGTTTCGGAAATTTTGCCGCTTCAAAATTTGCAAGGTTTAGGAAAGAATAAAACAAGAATTGGAATAAATGGTATGGTATGATATGATTATACAAAGAAGGTAAAAACAACGGTTTCGGAAAGGAAGGGATGGCAAGTGGAACTGAGGACAGCGGCTTCGCCAAGGGACGTGAAGCATTACACAACGGAGAGGTTGAGGGAAGAGTTTCTGATTCAGGGTTTATTTGCGGCAGATGAAATAAAATTGGTATACAGCCATATCGACCGCATTATTACGGGTGCGGCAACACCGGTATCCAAAGCTCTGACGCTTACCGCAGGCGATGAACTGCGGGCGGAATATTTCCTTCAGAGAAGGGAAATGGGCGTTATCAACATCGGAGGAGCAGGTGTGATTACCATTGACGGAAGGAAATATGATGTGGCTTTTAAGGAAGGTATGTATATCGGAATGGGGGCAAAGGACATCAGCTTTGAGAGCAAGGATGCTTCCGAACCGGCGAAGTTTTATATCAACAGTGCGCCGGCTCATAAGACATATCCTACCGTATTGATTAAACCCAACGGCGCGCCGGAAGAAGGGGTAGTGATCGTTAAGGATGAAAACAAAGTGGAGTTAGGTTCCCTTGAGGACGCAAACCATAGGGTGATCTGTAAGTATATCCTTCCGGGGCAGGTAGAAAGCTGCCAGCTGGTTATGGGAATGACGAAGCTGGAACCGGGAAGCGTATGGAATACTATGCCCTGCCATACCCATGACAGACGTATGGAAGTGTACCTTTATTTCGAAATGCCGGAGGATGCGTTTGTCATGCATTATATGGGCGAGCCCGATGAAACGAGGCATATTGTGATGCGGAATGAGGAAGCGGTGATTTCTCCCAGCTGGTCCATTCACTCCGGCTGCGGTTCCAGGGCGTACACTTTTATCTGGGGCATGGTTGGGGAAAATCAGGATTTTGACGATATGGACGGCGTGGCGATGAAAGATTTGATGTAGCCGAAAGGACTGAGGAGAACCGAAGGGAATATAAGGCTTCAGAAAAGAACAGAGACAGATCAAAACGCAGACAGAACAAAACACAGACAGATCAAAACGCAGAAGAGGCAAAAGAAAAGTAAAAGACGGAAAAAAGTGGATAGAGAAAAGGAACGGAAAGAAGAACGTAACAGAGAGAGAAGAGAATAAAAGAAAAGGAGAAAGAACAATGAGTGATTTTATGAAGAAGTTTTCACTGGAGGGTAAAGTTGCATGGGTGACAGGGGCATCTTACGGCATTGGGTTTGCCATTGCAAGCGCATATGCGGAAGCCGGTGCAACCATCGTGTTTAACGATATTAAGCAGGAACTGGTAGATAAGGGACTGGCAGCTTATGAAGAGAAGGGAATAAAGGCTCACGGATATGTATGCGACGTAACAAACGAAGAACAGGTTCAGGCTACGGTTGCGCAGATTGAGAAGGAAGTCGGGGTTGTGGATATCCTTGTAAATAATGCAGGTATTATCAAACGTATTCCGATGTGCGAAATGACGGCAGCCGAGTTCCGTCAGGTTATTGATGTGGACCTCAATGCTCCTTTCATTGTGTCCAAGGCAGTTATTCCGAGCATGATTAAAAAAGGTCATGGCAAGATTATAAACATCTGCTCCATGATGAGCGAACTGGGACGTGAAACCGTATCCGCATACGCGGCAGCAAAGGGCGGCCTGAAAATGCTGACCAGAAATATTGCTTCCGAATATGGCGAATTCAATATCCAGTGCAACGGCATCGGCCCCGGCTATATTGCCACACCTCAGACGGCTCCGCTGCGTGAAGTACAGCCCGACGGCTCGAAACATCCTTTTGACCAGTTCATCATTGCGAAGACCCCTGCGGCACGCTGGGGAGAGACGGAAGATTTACAGGGGCCTGCGGTATTCCTTGCTTCCGATGCTTCCGATTTCGTGAACGGACATGTTCTGTATGTGGACGGCGGTATTCTTGCATATATCGGAAAACAGCCGCAGTAAATTAAGAACTGCTTTTATGAATAGTAATTGACAGAAAATACGGGATAATAAAAAGGACTCATAAAAAGAGGTTTTGTAAAATGAAAATTGCATTGATAAATGAGAACAGCCAGGCGGCGAAAAATGAAATGGTGTGCGAAACACTGAAAAAAGTTGTGGAACCCATGGGGCATGAAGTATTCAATTACGGGATGTACGGCGCAGAGGATGCGCATTCACTGACTTATGTGCAGAACGGCATTCTTGCCGCAGTGCTTTTAAATTCGGGAGCAGCGGATTATGTAGTGACAGGCTGCGGGACAGGAGAAGGGGCAATGCTGGCTTGCAATGCTTTCCCGGGAGTACTCTGCGGCCATATCGTAGACCCTTCCGATGCTTATATGTTTGCCCAGATCAATGACGGCAATGCCATTGCGCTTCCGTTTGCCAAAGGGTTTGGATGGGGCGCGGAACTGAACCTGACTTATATCTTTGAAAAATTGTTTACCGGCGAGAGCGGGCAGGGATATCCGAAGGAGAGGGTAGTTCCGGAGCAGAGGAATAAGAAGATTCTTGACGAAGTGAAGAAAGTGACTCATCAGGATATGGAAACAATACTGAAAAATCTGGATCCCGAATTGGTGAAAGGGGCTTTGGCCGGAGAGAAATTCCAGGAATATTTCTTTGCGAACTGTAAATGTGATAAACTGGCAGCCTGTGTCAAAGAAATTTTGGGGCAGTGACAGACCGGTTCCGGCTGTTGTATAATAGTTGACAAAATATGAGTCAGAAAGGATAACATTATGAATCCGATAGTAGAAGAAATCAGTAAGATCGGCATAGTTCCGGTAATTGCATTGGACGATGCAAAAGATGCGAAACCGTTGGCAGAAGCTTTGTGCAAAGGAGGGCTTCCCTGTGCGGAAGTGACTTTCCGTACCGATGCGGCCGAGGAATCCATCCGCATTATGTCGGAAGAATTTCCGGATATGCTGGTTGGGGCAGGAACGGTCCTGACCACGGAGCAGGTAGACAGGGCGGTAGGCGCGGGCGCTAAATTTATTGTCAGCCCCGGGCTGAATCCTAAGGTGGTTTCCTATTGTCTTGAGAAAAATGTTCCGATTCTTCCGGGAACATCCAACCCAAGCGATGTGGAAGCTGCTATTGAACTGGGTCTGGAAGTCGTAAAATTCTTCCCTGCAGAGCAGGCGGGCGGCATCAATATGATCAAGGCCATGAGCGCACCTTATACAAAGATGAAATTTATGCCCACGGGAGGCGTGAATGCCAATAATCTGAAAGATTACTTGGATTTCGGTAAAATAGTTGCCTGCGGCGGCAGCTGGATGGTGAAAAAAGATTTGGTGGCGGCAGGTAAATTTGACGAGATTGAAGCTTTGACAAGAGAAGCCGTAAATAAGATGCTGGGCTTTGAACTGAGGCATGTGGGCATAAATGCTCCGGATGAGGATTCGGCAGATAAGACTGCAGGTGCTTTTGAGGCTATTTTCGGAATGGCTAAGAAAACAGGGGCAAGTTCCATCTTCGCCGGTACCGCAGTGGAAGTAATGAAGACTCCTTATCTGGGGGCAAATGGGCATATTGCAATCGGAACCAATTATATAAGGCGGGCGGTATACCATTTGGAAAGACAGGGTGTAGTATTTGATGAGAGCACGGCAAGGAATGACGAGAAAGGAAATCTGAAAGCAATTTATCTGAAGGATGAAATCGGCGGATTTGCAGTGCATCTTGTGCAGAAATAAATATGATTATGGACGGAACCGTCGGCAGACAGCCGGCGGTTTTCGGATTGGGAAGGAGAATGTAATCGAATGCGGATTGTAATTTTAGAAAGGGAAAGTGTAGGGAAAGATGTTTCTGTGGAATGCCTGAATGATTTGGGAGAGGTGACGGCTTACCCTAATACGGCAGCGGGAGAGGTGGAAAGCAGAGTACAGGATGCGGAAATCATCATTGCTAATAAGGCACCGTTAAATGCGGAAACGCTGAAATCGGCAGAGAAGGTAAGGCTGATCTGTGAATTTGCCACTGGATATGACAATGTGGATTTGGACTATTGCCGCAAAAGAGGAATTAAGGTGGCAAACGTTGTGAACTATTCCACGGCTGCGGTGGCTCAGCATACCTTCGCCTTATGTTTCTATATATTGGAAAAACTGAATCATTATGATCATTTTGTGAAATCCGGCGGATATGCGGCACAATCCAGATTTTCCAATTTTGACCTGCCGTTTACCGAATTGGACGGAAAAACCTGGGGGATTATCGGGATGGGGAATATCGGGCGGAAAGTGGCGCAGATTGCGGAAGCTTTCGGGTGCAGGGTGATGTTTTTCTCTGCTTCGGGAAAGAGCAGCTGTACCGATTATGAGAGGGTGGATTTGGACACACTGCTGAAAAATGCGGATTTTCTGTCACTCCATTGTCCGCTGAGTGATAGGACGCGAAATCTCATCGACTTAGAGGCACTGAGGAAGATGAAGGAAACGGCTATTTTGATCAATGTTGCAAGAGGTCCGGTGGTGAATGACGAGGCATTATATACTGCCTTGACGGAAAATATGATTGCCGGAGCGGGATTGGATGTGACAAGTACGGAACCAATGAAAGATACGAATCCATTAAGCAAAATCATGGATAGCAATAAGCTGATCATCACACCGCATTTGGCATGGGCAAGTATAGAAGCAAGGAACCGTGTGGTTGAGGAAACCTATAAAAATATTCAGGAATTCTGTCAGGGAAGGGATAGAAATATTGTGAATCTTTAGAGCGTGTTTGAAAATTCCTTTCCGGCAGATGCCAGGAAGGAATTTTCAAACACTTTCTAGGGAATGGGAGGTGGCGGGCATGGATATCCTTATATGCTGCCAATCATACGGCTTACTATTCTTGCGCAGTCCTGGGCCGCTTTCTTTTCGAAAACGGGATATTCAATCTCGGCACTATGGTCTGCCTTGTCGGAGATGGCACGGATAATGACAAAGGGAATCCCGTTTAAAGTTGCGGCATGGGCAATGGAAGCCCCTTCCATTTCGGTGCAGGAACCGGAGAAAAGGCTGATCAGGCGTTCTTTTACAGCGTTGTCGCTGATAAACTGGTCCCCGCTGACAACCCGCCCGGTAAATACATGGATATCAGGATTGGCTTCCAGACAGGCGGACTTTGCCAATTCTATCATGGCAGCGTCTGCGGTGAAAGCCAGCTGTCCTAATTGTGGAACTTCACCGGGCCGGTATCCGAAAATGGTGGCATCTACGTCGTGATGCAGCGCATCTTCGGAAACAACGATATCGCCAATGTCTATGGAGGCATTCAGAGAGCCGGCAACTCCGGTATTGATGATATGGGTCACATGGAAAATATCCGCAAGTATCTGTACGCACATAGCGGCATTGACTTTTCCGACACCGCTGCGCACAATAACTACTTCTTTGCCGTTCAGATTACCTTCGTAGAATTCCATGGAGGCTTTTTTTTCAATTTTATTTATCTGCATGTTTGATTTCAGTGTTTCCACTTCCATTTCCATGGCACCTATAATCCCGATTTTTATCATTTTATATATTACCTTTCTGTTTTTTTTGTTTAAATTGAGAACGTATCTGAAAATTGCTTCTGCCGGATCTGTGCCGCAATTTGTAAGAGCCTTGACCTGAAGGAGCGAGCCGCAGTTGGCAGGAGCAATTGGTAAGGCATGGTCTGCCGCTTAGTCAGGATAGATTAAGCGGCTGTCATCGATATGGTACAGCACATTGTCCAAATATTTTGCCGCCAGATAGTTTGCCATTCCTAAATTCATATCCAGATAATTGCCGCAATCTTTTGCACTGGCACCTGGTACTTCATCCTTAAAATCACGGATAAATTCATACAGATCCACCATTAGGGGGACAATGTCCCTAGAGGAATAATCCCCTGCAAGAAGCAGATAGAAGCCGGTACGGCAGCCCATAGGGCCGAAATAGATAGTTTTTTCACCGTATTCTTTGTGATTGCGCAGGAAGGTTGCGGCAAGATGTTCTATCGTATGCATTTCTGCCGTATTCATGACCGGTTCTTCGTTGGGGGAGGTCATTCTTAAATCAAAGGTTGTAATGACCTGGCTGCCTACATTGTCTTTGCGTGAGACATATACACCGGGCTGTAATTTGATGTGGTCAATTGTGAAACTGGTGATTTTTTCCATATGATATCTCCTTTATTTTATTCTTGCTTTATGCATCTAACGATTGCCGCAGGGATGTTGACTTGGGCATATAACTAATGCTGCCTGTTTCTATTTTACAATGAAAACGGCGGTTGACAAGTAAAAAATAAGAATGTTTAAAAATATTTTAGAAAATAAACACGCTTTTGTCTGTTATAATGAAAGCAAATTATTATATGGCTATGCCCCTATAAGAAAGCGGGGTAAGCCGGATAGGGAGGGAATTATGGAAAATAAAAACGGGAAAAAGAACGGGAAAAGTTATTGGCTGATTGGCATCGGTGCAGCCGCTGCGGTTGCAGCAGTGGCGGTTATAGCCGGTATGGCGGCAGGAAAGGGCAGAGGAGGAGAGGATTCCGAGAAGGAAATATCCCGGGAGGAAGGTGAGGCAATAACTGCCATGTACATTCCTTTCGGGGATGGCATGCATATTTTTGCCGGGGAGCAGTGCGGGATATTCGTGGCTGTGTTCCCGGATGAAATTTATGATATTGACGGAAACAAGATTGGGAAGGAACAGTTGGCAAAAGGAAATATGGTAAGAATATACGGCAACGGGATTATGCTGGAATCTTATCCGGGACAATATCCGGGCATTGCCAGAATGGAGGTCATAGAAGTGGGCAAGCCTTCGGATGCGGATGTTTATCAGGAAATTGTGAATCAGATTTATCAGGAACCGGATCCGGCGGAACCTCCTATGCTGGACGTAGAATATAGGACGGACATGATGGTTGCTACGGTTATGATTAACCGGGGCGGATATGAATGGGTTTATACGGATGAAGACGGGCTGAGCAATGCCGTGGTGGCAGATTCTTTGCATGTTCTGGACTGGAAGGCGGGAGAAATGCTGGCGGAGATCAGAGCGGAGGAACCGCTGGAACTGACACTGCACTTTTCCGTGGAACCGCTGGAGGTGGAGGTTATGCGGTATGACGCTTCTTTTTTAGGGAAAGCACAGGAATTGCCGGAAGGTGAAACGGTAACGGTGGAGGAAAAGGATGGCAAGCCGGTGCTGAGCGGTGTCACCGCAGGATATGTGTATGATATAACGGGCAAGTGGGAAAACGGGCAGGCCAATTACGGGTTTGTTGCGTTAGGGAAGGAATAGCGGCAGCAGATACTTGTATCCGGAGGGCGGAGGACATAATCTTGGAATTTTACGGAAAAGGGAGGCATAGATATATGATGAATATTTAAACAAAAAATATTCATATCCCTCTTTCATAGTGAATGATATTGTGATAAAATTAACATATTACAGAGAAGCGATGGGGATGGGAAATGACTTTTCTCAAACAGCAGCAACTGTATATAAGAGAGGTAATAAATTAGGAGGTGTATTATGGCAAAAGAAATGATTGCAATGCTTCTCGCCGGTGGACAGGGTTCCCGCCTGTATGCATTGACAGAGAAACTTGCAAAACCTGCAGTTCCGTTTGGCGGGAAATACCGTATTATTGACTTTCCGCTGTCTAACTGTGTAAATTCGGGGATTGACACAGTCGGTATTTTGACACAGTACCAGCCGTTGGTATTGAATGAGTACATAGGAAACGGTCAGCCTTGGGATTTGGACCGTCTGTACGGAGGCGTGCATGTGCTGCCGCCATATCAGAAGGCCAGCGGATCGGATTGGTATAAGGGGACGGCAAATGCGATTTATCAGAATATTTCATTTATTGAACGGTATGATCCCCAATATGTGATCATTCTTTCCGGCGATCAGATCTGTAAACAGGATTACAGCGATTTCCTGAAATTCCACAAAGAGAAGGATGCGGAATTCAGCGTGGCTGTAATGGAAGTGCCGTGGGAAGAGGCTTCCCGCTTCGGTCTGATGGTTGCGGATGAAAACGATAAAATTACGGAATTTCAGGAGAAGCCGAAGCAGCCGAAGTCCAATTTGGCATCCATGGGCATTTATATTTTCAATTGGGATATTCTGAAGAAATATCTGGAAGAGGATGAGGCAGATCCCAATTCCGAGAATGATTTCGGCAACAATATCATTCCCAACCTCCTGAGAGACAGCCGTAGGATGTATGCTTATCATTTCAACGGATATTGGAAAGATGTAGGAACCATAAGCTCTCTTTGGGAGGCAAATATGGAAGTGCTGGATCCGGAGCATAGCGGAATCAACCTTTTTGACGAGGACTGGAAGATTTTCAGCCGTAACAGCGGTATGACAGGCCATAAAATCAGTGCGGGCGCTACGGTGGAAAATTCCATGATTACAGACGGATGCCGGATCAAAGGAACCGTTAAACATTCCATTCTGTTCGCAGGCGTTAAAGTGGAAAGCGGCGCAGTGATTGAAGATGCGGTAATCATGGGCGGCACGGTAATTAAGTCCGGTGCTGTCGTAAAGCATTGTATCGTGGCGGAAAACGTGACAATCGGTGAGGATGCAGTAGTGGGGGCGATGCCTACCGAGGAAGAAAACGGCGTTGCAACGGTAGGTGCGAATATAACCATCGGCGCAAATGCGAAGATAGGGCCATCGGCCATGGTACAGAGTGATGTGAAAGGCGGTGAAGAACAATGATAAATTCGAATAAGAGTGCGCTTGGCATTATTTTCCCTAACAGTTACGATGCGCTGGTTCCGGAATTGGTAAATGTGCGTCTCATGGCTTCCATCCCTTTTGGCAGCCGTTACCGCCTGATTGACTTTATTTTGTCCAGTATGGCAAACTGCGATATCGACAATATTTCCGTTATGGTAAATAATAACTATCATTCGCTGATGGATCATCTGGATTCCGGACGTGAATGGGATTTGGTCCGCAAAAACGGCGGCCTGCATATTTTCCCTCCTTTTGCAGAGAAAGAATCCAAGCCTTTTGTGGGACGTGTAGGGGCTTTGGCCAGCATTCTGGATTTTTTAAGGGATCAGAAAGAAAAATATGTTGTAATAGCAGATACCAATGTTGTGGTCAACTTTGATTTTAAGGGTATGATTAAGGCTCATATGGAAAGCGGCGCCGATGTCACGGTAGTTTACAACGAACAGGAACTGCCGGAGAGTCTTCTGAAGTCTACTTCCAATGATAAAGGCTTTTATTATACGCTTCAGATTGAGGACGGACGGGTAACGAGGATGTTTGTCAATGCCAGAGAACCCGGCGTGCAGAATTTCGGGATGAATATCTATCTGATCGAACGGGAACTGCTGATTGATCTGGTAAATACGGCATTTGTCCATGGGCAGGAGTATTTTGAAAGGGATGTTCTGCTGCCGAAGCTGAATAAGCTGAATGTACAGGCTTATAAGTATAACGGCTATGTAGCCCGTATCGCTGATATGAAGAGTTATTTCGATGAAAATATGAAATTGCTGGATGACTATAATTTGGATGCGCTGTTCTCGGGTGCGCCGATTTATACAAAAATCCGTGACGATAACCCTACCAGATATATCGACGGCGCAAAGGTACAGAATGTAATGGTTGCCGACGGATGCGTGATTGAAGGGGAAGTGGAAAACAGTGTTCTGTTCCGTGGCGTCAAGGTGGCAAAGGGCGCGAAGGTCAAGAATTGTATCCTGATGCAGGGAACCATCGTGGAATCCGGAGCGGATGCGGAGTACTTGATTACAGACAAAAATGTTACGATTACAGCCGGAAAGGAACTGAAGGGAACGGATACCTTCCCTGTTTATATCGGGAAATTCCAGACAGTATAATTTAACAGTGGGAAGATAAAAGAGAGGTGGGAAGATTTTTTCTTCTCACCTCTCTACAGTTATTATTATAACATAAAAACGATAATTATTCAAGTCTGGTAAATAGAATCGCACTAGGATATAATTTATCTCCACGGACAAATATAGGGAACCGTATATATGTTTTCTTTATGGTGTTCCTGCAAAAAGGAGGTAAATAAAGTATGGGAGACATGAACTGGATGGAATCCATGGCATCGGAAGCGTTGGCGGGGCAGATTTTGGATGCAAACCGGTATACGCGGCAATACGGCTTGGAATTGCACAAGGAGGATACGGAGCTGCTGATAAGGGAGCGTGCGGACGTACTGAAAAAGGAACGGAGAGTAGAATTCGGAGCGGGTATACTGCCGAAGATTATTTATGCTTTTTGTGATTCGGACTATATTTCACAGGAGGATTACTGTGACACTTTGGTGCGGCTTCAGGAGATTTTTTACCTTTATAAAAACGAGATGATGGATGAAATAACGGACGACGAACTGCTGGAATTTATGAAAGAACAGTTCGAGGGAGCCTGCTTCGGCGATTTGGATTACCTGGAAGGTACCTGCCTTGACCTCTTTGCACAGGCTATTCGGGCAGGATACCGGGGATATACGAAATCGGCCGGGAAAGGGGAATTCGGAAAATTTGACATTGCGGAACGGTGGGACAGAGAATTGTATTTGGAAGTGCTCAGGGATCTGTGCTGGAGGTAGAAAGGGGGTATGTTAAGCTGTAGCAGTTATTTGTCGAACGATGTACTAGCCATGCGTAAAAAGCGCGGAAACGGAGGCAGCGGTGAGTCGGAAAAAAAGATATCAGGAGGAAGAATTGATTCCGGTGGTGGCAAAATTGGCTGAGAGGTTTACCGGAAATGAACATACATCCATTACTTACGAAAAGGCACAGGATTTGATGGGGGCGGTTCTGTACTGTATAGAGGAATATGATAAGTATGGGCAGGAGAGCGGTAATGATGCCGTAGGGGCGGAAAGGGCATTGCGCAAAGCGGGCATGGATATCGCTGCGCCGCAGGCATATGAGGCAGGGAGGAAACTGGTGACTGCACGGGTGGAAAAACTGCGTCTCCTTTATAACCGGATGGCTCCGGAATTCTGTGATTATGGGGTAATCTGCCTGAGGGATATATTCTATAAGGGAATACCGGAGTTCCTGCGCAGATATGATGCAGAATACTGTCCGCAGGATACGCTGCTGACATTGGACTATCCTGTCTGGAAAGATATTCATATGTTGTCCGGCATTGATGCAGTGTATGAATATTTGGAATGTATCTCTTGGGAGCAGGAGATTCTTTCTCGGTTTGGAGAGGCATATGCGGTAGGGCTGCTGCGGGCATATAACGGGAATTACGAGGAACTTCCGGTAAATATATGCGAAATCGTATTGCAGAATGTGCTGGGGCATCTTCTGCTGCATAAGCCGTTGGAAGATAGGGGGTTTGGGAAAGAGGAATATATTGCGGCGGAAAAACTTCTGCGCGGGAAGACCAAAGAGGAGATAGCAGGTTACGGAGAAAGCACGGCGGGGCATTTGGTTAATCAATTCGGCGGAAATCAGCAGTTGTTAGATTATCTGAAGTGTGGTATTCTTAACATTGCCGTAAGAATTCATAACGGTGCGGAGCATCATTGTCTGGATAAAATTTTTCTGATGTGAAAGAAAGGTAACAGGGTGAGATGAAGAAAGAGAGAGTGGAATTACGGAAGGATGCTTTTTACAGCCATATTTTTAAGCTGGTATTGCCGATTGTCATACAGAATCTGTTAAGCGCTGCCGTCAGTTCAGCAGATGTGGTGATGCTGAATTATGTGGGGCAGTCCTCCATATCGGCCGTATCGTTGGCTGCGCAGTATGCTTCCGTCCTTTTTATGGTGTTTTATGGATTGGGCACAGGGGCAACTATATTATGTGCACAATATTACGGGAAAGGGGATATGCAGGCGATACAGGTGGTGGAAGGCATAGCCATGCGTTTCTCTCTTCTCATTTCCCTGCTGTTTTCGGGATGTGCGCTGCTGCTTCCTGAGTGGATGATGCGTATATTTACAAATGACGGGGAACTGATTGCCATAGGGGCTTCTTATCTACGGTGCATGAGCGTCTGCTATCTTTGCTGGGGAATAACGGAAGTGTATTTGGCGGTGCTCAGGAGCATCGGCAGGGTGGTAGTCAGCACGGCAATGAATGTGCTGGCATTTTCGCTGAATATCCTGCTGAATGCGGTATTTATCTTTGGGCTTTTCGGTGCGCCCCAATTGGGAGCCATGGGGGTCGCCATAGCTACATCGCTGTCCAGGCTGATTGAATTGGGGGCATGCTTTGCAGTCTCGTTCTTAAGCAAGGACATTAAGCTGGACTTCCGCTATTTATTTGCCAGAAATCAAACATTATTTTCCGATTTTGTGAAACTGTCCTTGCCGGCTCTGGGAAATGATATTAGTTGGAGTGTGGCATTTTCCATGTATTCCGTTATTTTGGGACATCTGGGGACTGATGTGGTAGCTGCCAATTCTTTTGTTATCGTAGTGCGGAATTTCGGGACCATCCTTTGCTTCGGCATGGCCAGCGCAGGAGGCATTTTATTAGGCAATATCATTGGGGAAAATAAATTGGAGGATGCACGCGCAGGGGCGAAGAAGCTGATGAAACTGACGGTGGCCACGGGTGCCCTCGGCGGTCTGATTATTCTGGCGGCTACGCCTTTTGTGATGAAGTATGCGGCACTGTCGGAACAGTCCATGCATTACCTGAAGTATATGCTGTTAATCAATACATATTATGTAATGGGGGCTGCCGTGAATACTACATTGATTGCCGGGGTTTTCCGTGCCGGAGGGGATAGCCGGTTCGGGTTTATCTGTGATACGATTGATATGTGGTGCTATGCGGTGCCGCTTGGATTTCTTGCGGCTTTCGTGTTTAAGCTTCCTGTTATGTGGGTGTATTTCCTGCTGTGTACGGATGAATTTGTGAAATGGCCTTGGGTAATCAGGCATTACAGGAGCGGAAAGTGGCTGAATAATATTACGCGGGACGATTTGTTTGCGGAATAGGGGGCATGGAAGCCTATTGTGCTGTGGGAAGACAGGGGGAAAAACGAAAGCAGGGCAGACGGGGTTATGGCTGCCCTGCTTTTGTCATATTGGGTTATGCAGAATAATGTCAGATTGGGGAGAACAGACTTTTATCTACTCCGCAGATGGGGCATACCCAGTCATCCGGTATGTCTTCAAAGGCAGTGCCGGGAGCGATGCCGTGTTCGGGGTCGCCGATTTCCGGGTCATATGTGTAGCCGCAGGGATCACAGATATATTTTTGCATTTTGTAACTCCTTTTTCATAAGATTTCTTTGGACATACTATTTGCAATATTTGTATTTTTATGCATTGGAAGAGAAGATTCGTGGCAATCAGGCTGCAGGCATATTTCCGTCCGGGTTATTTTTTAAAAAAGAAGGTACTGGGCGGCTGTTGGGACACATCAGGCGGCATGGATGAATCGGGAAAAAAGCAGCTGCTTACCGGCGACCGGTGAGCAGCTGCTTTCCATACATTATTTATTTTCCATGCGCTATTTAATTGTAGTTATCAATGCAAGGCTGGAACATATCTTTGCTTACGCCGCACAGAGGGCAGCACCAGTCAGCAGGAAGATCTTCGAAAGCAGTGCCGGGAGCAATGCCGTGTTCCGGATCGCCTTTTTCAGGATCATAAGTATATCCACAGGGATTGCAAAAATATTTTTTCATAATGGTAAGTCTCCTTATCTGATATTTTTATTTTTTTGACGCCTTTTAGTTAAAGTATCTCTTTAATAAGCCTTCAAATGCTTTTCCGTGTCTAGCCTCATCCCTTGCCATTTCGTGAACGGTGTCATGGATTGCATCCAGATTTGCGGCTTTTGCTCTCTTTGCAAGGTCGAATTTACCGGCGGTTGCACCGTTTTCGGCTTCTACTCTCATTTCCAGGTTTTTCTTGGTGGAGTCTGTTACAACTTCGCCTAACAGTTCTGCAAATTTAGCGGCATGCTCTGCCTCTTCCCATGCGGCTTTTTCCCAGTAAAGACCGATTTCCGGATAGCCTTCTCTGTGTGCTACTCTTGCCATAGCAAGGTACATGCCGACTTCCGTGCATTCACCGTTGAAGTTAGCCCTTAAGTCAGCTAAGATGTCTTCGCTTACGCCCTGTGCCACGCCGACTACATGCTCGGCAGCCCATGTCCTATCTGCGCTCTGCTGAGTGAATTTCTCGGCAGGTGCATTGCACTGAGGGCATTTTTCGGGAGCTGCATCTCCTTCGTGAACATAACCGCATACCTGACATACAAATTTCATAATTCATTCTCCTTTTCTTTTTTTAAAGTATGATTTATTGTGTAACTGTCCGGTCTTCAAAAGCTTATATGTAAGAGAAATATAAGATTGGGGAGTCGGACAAATACTGTCTGTGTAAATGGAAAAATATGTTTATTGCTTGCTGCAGCAATTCCCGCAGATTCCGTAAAAATAGGTGATATGGCCGTCTACTTTTCCGGGGAAGTTTTTTGCTGCCGTTTCCGTGATATGGTCAATGCTTTCCATGTCCAAATCCATGACGCAGCCGCACTGGCGGCAGACAAAATGGTTGTGGGCAGATATGTCGGCATCGAAGTGGTCTACGCCGTCCCCTAAATGGAGCCGCTGAATTTCGCCCATGTCGGAAAGCAGCGTGAGATTACGGTATACGGTGCCGAGGCTGATATTCGGAAATTGCTGTCTGACATTTGTGTAAACAACATCGGCAGTGGGATGGTCTTTCCTGCTGCAAAGAAAGTCTTTGATCAGCTCCCGCTGTCTGCTGTATTTCAGCGCCATAACGGATCTCCTCTCAAATCAGTAATAATTACTGTTTTCATTATAAAGAAAATTTCACAAATGTCAATACCATTTTACAAAGATTTAATAGGTTTAGGACGGAACTTATGATATAATCGGAACAGTAAGAAAGGCGAAGGAAACGGGAATGAAATTTAAGACAAGGCTGCTGATTACTTTTTTGACGATTGTATTGCTGCCACTGCTTCTTACGGCAGTGGCATATATCAGTATAGGAAGCTATCTGCTGAATGCAGAGAAAGAATTCGGTATGGTGAACTCGGATTATACGATGCTGTCGGATCCTATGCATGGGTTTGAGCAGATATCGGAGGAGATGCTGGAAGAGGTGAAGGAGCAGATTGCCATGGATACCAGCAGGCTGGAGGATAAGGGATATCTGGCAGGCCTGAATGAGAAAATCGTAGATAAGGCTTCTTATATCATTGTAAGAAAAGGGAACAGAATTTACTATGCAGGGAATGAGGCGGCGGCCAGCAAAATTTTCGGCCGGCTTCCGCAGTTCGGATTTGCCGGCGGAAGCAACGGCACCAGTTATTATTATGACAGCATGTCTAAATTGGTGAAGCAGCTGGATTTCAATTTTCCGGACGGGGCGCAAGGCAGTATCTTCATTGTGACCAAGGTGAATTCCCTTATATCGAAACAGCTTTTGGTAGATATGTTCATAGCGATTGTAGCTATACTTGTATTTACCAGCCTGATGCTTACCAGATGGATTTCCGCCAGTGTGTTCCTTCCGGTAAATGAACTGAACATAGCCATGAAAAATATTGCCGACGGCAACTTGGAATATATGCTGACTACGGACAATAAGGGGGAAATCGGAGAACTTTATCAGAATTATGAAGATATGAGGCTCAGGCTGAAGGAGTCCACGGACGAGAAATTCCAGCATGAGAAGCAGAACAGGGAATTGGTCAGCAATATATCCCATGATCTCAAGACACCCATTACGGCTATCAAAGGCTATGTGGAAGGGATTATGGACGGGGTGGCGGATACGCCTGAGAAAATGGATAAGTATATTAAGACCATTTATAATAAGGCCAATGATATGGACCGCCTGATTAACGAACTTACGGTTTACTCCGGAATTGACAATAACCGCATTCCGTATCATTTTCACCGCATCAATGTGGCGGATTACTTTGGGGACTGTGTGGAGGAAGTGGGTCTGGATTTGGAGTCTAAGAATATCGAACTGAATTATTCCAATTTGGTTTCGCCCGATACTGTGATCATTGCGGATCCGGAGCAGGTGAAACGGGTGATTAATAATATTATCGGCAATAGCGTAAAATATATGGATAAAGAAAAGGGAATCATTGATATCCGTATCCTGGACGAGGTGGATTCCATCCGGGTTGAGATAGAGGATAACGGCAAGGGAATTGCTGCAAAGGATTTGCCGAATATATTTGAACGGTTTTACCGTACAGATGCTTCGCGCAACTCTTCCAAAGGAGGAAGCGGGATCGGCCTTTCCATCGTTAAGAAAATCGTGGAGGATCATGGCGGATATATATGGGCATCCAGTAAAGAGGGGGAAGGTACATGCCTGCATTTTGTATTCCGGAAATATTCCGAAATGAAGGACAATGCATAGGCAGGCACGGATTCGGAACGGCATATCCGGTGCGGCATGGGGGCGGTTCCGTGACAGGGCAGGAAAAACAAGAAAAAATAAGTCGGAAAGGTGCAGTGTGACATGAGTAAAATACTGATTATCGAAGATGAAGAAGCAATTGCGGATTTGGAGAAGGACTATCTGGAACTGAGCGATTTCGAGGTGGAGATTGAACATACCGGGAATAGGGGATTGCAGAAAGCATTGGAAAAAGACTTTGATCTGGTGATTTTGGATTTGATGCTGCCGGAGATGGACGGCTTCGATGTATGCCGGAAAATCAGGGAAGAAAAGAATATCCCGATTTTAATGGTTTCGGCCAAGAAGGACGATATTGATAAAATCAGAGGTTTGGGTTTGGGTGCGGACGATTATATGACCAAGCCTTTCAGTCCCAGTGAACTGGTGGCAAGGGTAAAGGCGCATATGGCCAGGTACGACAGGCTTGTAGGCTCAAACCAGAAAGTCAACGATATCGTGGAAATCAGGGGAATCCGTATTGACAAGACGGCAAGGCGGGTATATGTGGACGGGGAAGAGAAGACTTTTACGACAAAAGAGTTTGACCTTCTGACATTCCTTGCGGAGAATCCGAACCATGTATTTACCAAGGAGGAATTGTTCCGGGAAATCTGGGATATGGATTCCATAGGCGATATTGCCACGGTAACGGTGCATATTAAGAAGATACGGGAAAAGATCGAGTATGATACGGCAAAGCCCCAATATATTGAGACAATCTGGGGAGTGGGCTATCGGTTTAGGGTATAAAGACAAAATATGAAATTAAGAGATGAAGATATTTTATATGAGGACAAAGAGATTATTGTATGCCATAAACCGGCAGGAATGGCGGTGCAGACTTCCCGTCTGGGGGAAGCGGATATGGAGAGTGCTCTGAAAAACTATCTGCGGACACCTTATGTGGGAATTGTTCACCGTCTGGATCAGCCGGTGGAGGGGATTGTGGTCTTTGCAAAGACAAAACATGCGGCGGCCAAACTGAGTGCGCAGAATGCAGGGCAGACAATGTGCAAGCAGTATTATGCGGTGGCTGTGCCCGAGAAGGCGGGAGAATTGCAGGCCGATGGGGCAGGGCAGGCGGGAGAAGAGGTAGTCCTGACGGATTATCTGCGCAAAGACGGGACGGGTAATATTTCCAAGGCCGTGGAGAAAGGAACGCCGGGGGCGAAGCGGGCAGAATTATCTTATCGAATCTTAAAAGCCGGGCAGACCGAAGAAGGGAGGCCGGTTCTGCTTTTGGAAGTGACGCTGAAAACAGGAAGACACCATCAGATCCGCGTGCAGCTGTCCCATGCAGGACTGCCTTTGCTGGGGGACGGAAAGTACGGAACAGGGGCGGGGAATGTGCCGGAGGGCAGCCGTCAGATGAAGGATTTGGCACTTTGCTGCAGCCGGCTGGAATTTTCCCATCCCGTTACCGGAAAGAGGATGGATTTCCGCATTGAGCCTGCCGGTGCTGCTTTCCGCATATTCCGATCCTAAATTTCCAGTGATTCCCTTAAAATCTTACGGAAGCCGGGCATTTTTTTCCGAAAATATCTTATACTATAAGAAATGTCATCCGGAAAGAACGATGATGTTTGATATGGACATATAGGGTAATGCTGCGGAAACGGGGACTGGCAATGGAAAGACTGACGACGGAAAAAATAAGGGAATATGCACTGTTGGGGATAATTGTATTAGGAGTGTACATAGGATTTAAGTTTTTAAGTCCGTTGGCTGCTCCTTTTCTTTTTGCCTTTGCTTTTGTCAGTATGCTTCATCCGGTGCTGGAGAAAGCCCAGAAAAGATATCATATTAAAAAGGGGTTCCTGACGGCGGGGATATTGCTGTTGGTCTGCATTACCGCAGGTATCGGTGTCTGGAGCCTGTTGGTGTTCGTTTTTCACAGGCTGACTGAACTGTTTGGGCAGATTGACCTGTTTGAAGAGAAGTTTTATGTTTTTGTAGGAAACTGCTGTGACGGGATGGAAAAGAAACTGGGCATGGACGGTGAAAGCATTGAAAAATATGTCTTGGAAAGAGTGGATATTTTTATAGAAAATTTTCAGGTACAGGTAGTGCCGAAGATTATGAACCAGTCTGTGGGCTATATGAAAGACGTGATCGGCATTGTCAGCTTTCTTGCCGTTATGATAATTGCGGCCGTTCTTTTGGCGAAGGATTATCGGCAGATTATGGACGGGCTGCGCGGCAGGGAGGAAATCCGGTGGGTCCTGAGTATCGGAAAGAGGATTTTCCGCCATATCGGCACATTTATCCGGGCACAGTTTATTATCTTATGTGTCATCAGCCTGCTCTGTTCGGCCACATTGTTCCTGGCGGGAATTGAAGGCGGGATAATGGTGGGGCTTTTTACGGGCTTTATGGACATGCTTCCTTTTATCGGCACGGGGATGGTACTGATGCCTCTGGCTTTCTGGCAGATTTTAAACGGATATTATGCAAAGGCGGTAATCTGTGTTATCTTATATGTAGTATGTGCCGTCACTAGGGAATTTCTGGAGCCTAAACTGATCGGGGAAAAGATGGGGATATTTCCGGCAGCTATTCTTTTCTCCGTGTATGCGGGCGTGAAATTATTCGGAGTATCCGGGATTATCAAAGGGCCGTTGGCTTTGATTACGGTATATGAAATCCTGCGGTGCGGAAAGGAGCGAAAAAGGTATGAAGAAGACGGAGGCATTTTGTGAGGAAACGGTTTCGCTGCTTTTGACGGCTTATCTGTTTATTGTATTCTGTATGTTCCCGTTTTATATGAGGAACGGATATGTGGAAATCGGGAAAGACAAATACAATTTTTATAAAGCGGTGGCGGCCGGAGGCTTTTGCCTGATTGTGCCTTTTGCCCTGCTGTGCCTGATTTTTCATCTGTTGAGGGTGTGGAGGGCAGGTAAAAAGGACGGCATAAAAGGGGAACTGTGGGCTGCTGCCGGGGGCATGAGGCAGGAATCCTTGAGAGAGATAGAGGGTATAGAGAAAGGACTGCCGGAAACTGCGGGCGGCAGGGAAAGAGAAGCGGCCGGAACTGCAGGCGGCGGGGAAAGAGAAGCGGCCGGAATTGCGGGCGGCAAGAGAAGGGAAGTACCGGAAGACGCGGGCGGCAGGGAAAGAGGAGCGGCCGGAACTGCGGGCGGCAAGAGAAGGGAAGTGCCGGAAGACGCAGATGCCAATAGACAGGAGATTCCGGAGGAAGAGGCCGGGGAAGCCTGGGAGCCGGCGGCGTATTGGAGAGGGAGGCTGTCAGGGACGGATTGGGCAGTGCTGGCATACGGAATCAGCGTCATTCTTTCCTACATAGGGTCTGATTTCAGGGAAACGGCTTTTCTGGGAGAGGCAGGATGGTATATGGGGACGGTGATGCAGCTTGGTTTTGTGCTTTCCTACTTTCTAGTCTCACGTTTTTGGGAATATGAAGGAAAGATGCTGTTTCCTTTTATGGCGGCTGCCGGCGTGGTTTTTTTCATAGGGCTTCTGAACCGCTTTTCCATCTATCCGATTGCGGTGGAAGGGGCGAATATCAGTTTTCTTTCCACTATGGGGAATATCAACTGGTATTGCGGATATTGGTCGGTACTGTTTCCGGCAGGGGCTGTCCTGTATTGGAAGGCGGACAGGCTTTGGCTGCGGGTATTGGCACTGCTTTTTACGGCTTTGGGGATTGCTGCCGGCGTCAGTCAGGGAAGCAGCAGCGCATTTATCGTTTTTGCAGGGGTATATGGACTGTTTTTCTGCCTTTCCTTTGAAAGGGCGGAAGCCATGAAACGGTTTCTGAAACTGGCTGTTCTGTTTTGCGCAGTCTGTCAGGCATTGCGGCTTTGGAGGCTATGGAGGCCGACGGCATATAACTATTACGGCGGGACGCTGAGCGATTGGATTACTCTTTCCCGGGCTACTTTGGCGGGCATGTTGTTTCTGGCCGTGATTTATTTTTTCTTTTGGCGGGCAGAGAAGAAAAAGCGTCTGGATATGCGGAAGCTTAAAGTGCTGCGGCAGATTGCGGTATTGACGGCAGTGACCTGCATGGGGGTATATATTCTGCTTCTGGCGCTTAATACCGGGGCGGAAGGGGGCATCCGGTTTATGGGAAATGTATCCGTACTGACATTTGACGAACTGTGGGGAAGCGCAAGAGGGGCTACTTGGTCTGCGGCTGCACAGATTTATCAGGAGATACCTGGTCTGAAGAGGTTAATCGGGGTTGGCCCGGATTGCTTTGCCAGTTATTTATATACTCTGCCGGATCTGACCAAACGGGTAAGCGAGCAGTTCGGAGGGGCGAGGCTGACAAATGCGCATAACGAATGGCTGAATATGCTGGTGAATGTGGGAATCTGGGGATTTCTCAGCTATGGGGGCATATTTATCAGCGCAGTGTCCCGTTTTATTTATTATGGGGAAAAGGTTTTCGTAGGGAAGGGGAGATATTTATGCATATTCGGATTCAGCGCATTTGCTTATACGGTACATAATATGGTGAGTTTTCAGCAGATTTTAAGCACGCCATTTATGTTCCTGATGCTGGGCATGGGGGAAAGCCTGCTGCGGACGGAGAAGAGAGAAAGAAATTGGGAGTTGACAAACGGGTTTATATCGCCTAAAATCTAATCACATCATATATATGGAAACGGACGGGGAAAAGGAATAGTACGGAGAGCAGGCGTGTCAGAGAGAACGCTGTTAGGTGTGAGGCGTTTACGCAGGAATCCGGAACCGGCCTTGGAGTCTTGCATGAACAGCAGAAATGCGTAATCGTAAAATCCTTTCGCCAGACTGCACAAATGCAACGTAGCACCGGCGTTAACGGTAAGATGAGAGAATGCGGAGAGACGGTTTTTGGCCGGCGCGGACAGGGCGGCAATCCGGACGCTGCATTAATTAGGGTGGTAACGCCGGATTTCCGGTCCCTTGCGGGATTGGAGACCGGCTTTTTTTGTCCGGATTATCTGTTCCGGTATGAGCAAATAGGCGGACAGGCAGAACAGCTGCCGGTATCCTCCCGGAGAAATAAGAATATGAGAAAGAAGGAGAAAAAATGGCAGACAAGAAATTAGTGGAAGCAATCACATCTATGGAAGAAGATTTTGCCCAATGGTATACGGATGTGGTGAAAAAAGCGGAATTGATTGATTATTCCAATGTGAAAGGCTGTATGGTCATTAAGCCCTCAGGCTATGCCATCTGGGAACTGATTCAGAGACAGTTAGATGATATGTTCAAGGCAACGGGAGTGGAAAACGTATATATGCCTATGTTTATTCCCGAAAGCCTGCTGCAGAAGGAAAAGGATCATGTGGAGGGGTTTGCGCCCGAAGTGGCTTGGGTCACACATGGGGGATTGAATCCCCTGCAGGAAAGGATGTGCGTAAGGCCTACTTCGGAAACTCTTTTCTGTGATTTTTATAAGGGGGACATTCAGTCTTACAGAGATCTGCCGAAGGTATATAATCAGTGGTGCAGCGTTGTCCGTTGGGAGAAGGAAACCCGCCCGTTCCTGCGTTCCAGGGAATTCCTGTGGCAGGAGGGCCATACGGCTCATGCCTCTGCGGAGGAAGCGCAGGAGCGGACGGAGCAGATGCTGAATGTATATGCGGAATTCTGTGAGAAGGTATTGGCAATTCCGGTGGTAAAGGGACGAAAGACGGAGAAAGAGAAGTTTGCCGGCGCGGAAGCCACCTATACCATTGAAGCCTTGATGCATGACGGGAAAGCTTTGCAGTCAGGTACAAGCCATAATTTCGGGGACGGGTTTGCAAAGGCATTCGGCATTCAGTTTACCGATAAGGACAATACTCTGAAATATGTTCACCAGACTTCATGGGGGATGTCTACCCGAATTATCGGAGCCATTATCATGGTGCATGGCGATAATTCGGGGTTGGTGCTTCCTCCTAAGGTGGCTCCTACGCAGGTGATGGTCATTCCTATCCAACAGAAAAAAGAGGGCGTGCTGGATAAGGCTTATGAGTTAAAGGATCGGCTTTCCGCTTTCCGCGTTAAAGTAGATGATTCCGACAAGAGCCCAGGATGGAAATTCTCCGAGCAGGAAATGCGGGGGATTCCGATTCGGGTAGAAATAGGACCCAAAGACATAGAGGCAGGAAAATGCGTGATCTGCCGGCGTGACAACGGGGAGAAGACGGAAGTGCGTCTGGAGGAACTGGAAAAGGCGGTAGCCGAGGTTCTGGAGAAGATTCAGGCCGACATGCTTGGGAAGGCAAGGGCACATTTGGAATCCCATACTTATATTGCCAGATCGAAGGAGGATTTCATAAAGACCTTTGCGGAAAAGGCAGGTTTCGTAAAAGCTATGTGGTGCGGGGAAACGGAATGCGAGGAGAAAATTAAGGAAGATATGGCCGTTACCAGCCGCTGCATGCCTTATGAGCAGGAATGTCTCTCCGATACATGCGTTTACTGTGGGAAGCCTGCAAAGAAAATGGTTTACTGGGGGAAAGCATATTAAAACGTGCTCTGTAATGTTTTGTCAGGCTCTTGCTGTGAGAAGCAGCAAGAGCCTGAACGTTTTATGTTAGAACTGCCCTTTCAGCATTTGGTACCTTCTTTTGCTTATAGGCAGTTGGATACCATTAAAAAGCAGCAGTGAGGTACGCCCGATGTTCTTGATATATTTCTCATTGACCAGATAAGACTGATGGATACGGAAAAATGCGGCTTCCGAATAGGTTATCTGACATTCAATGGTGTTTAAAGTTCCTATCATTTTCACGTTCCCGTCTTTTGTATGTATAATGATGTACCGCCCGCAGCTTTCAAAAAATAAAATATCATTGAATACGATGCGGAATAGTTTCCGCCTGTATTTATATTCAAAATAATTTTTTGCCATGCGCAGTCTTTCACAGGCATTTTTAAAACATTTGCGGAAGAAATCATAGTCTATAGGCTTGGTAATCAGCCGGAACATGTGCGCTTCCAACAGTGTTTTCCATAAACTTTCATCTTTGGCTACATAAATAATGGAAATATGAGGATTGTATTTGTGTGCCTGCCGTGCTATGTTAATAGTATCTTCGTAATCCTCGTCAATCCCTAAATAAATTAAATCAAATACATCTTCACTTATATGGAATAAGAAATCTGATTTTGTATTGAAGACATCGATATCCATTAAAATCTTCTCGGCACTCCCCAGTTGCAGGAGAAGATTCTCTATTTCAGACAGCATGAGCATGTCTGAATCATAAATACCTATTCTTATCATTCGTTCCACCCCTTACATGTTAATATATATACTCTATCCCGTAAACATGTATCATCATCGGTTGTAGGATACATCATTTAGCAATAGATTTGAAATTGTTGTTAAAATTAATCAGAAAAATGGCAAAAAAGTCAAAATCCGGAATCCTTTTGTTATAAAAAAGCCAGATGGCATATGGGAATCTGACTTCTGTAAAAAATACTGTATTCTGTTCTGCGGATTGGCTCTTGAAAAATTATGGAGGACAAATGGGTTTGGACGGCAGATCTACGCTGAGGGTGAGGCATGCAAAAAGCGGAATTAAAAGTGAAGATAGTACATAATTCCGCTTAGAGTGCCTGTTTCAGAACATAACTGAAAATAGAAAATGAAGATTTGAAGCAATGTTTAAAATTTACCGAACCATTTTTACCACGTTATCATATATTTCCTGAAGCTGCTCTTGGGAAGGAATATAGTTGATGCGTATCTTGTCCATGCAGATATGAAAACCGCAGGCTTCCAATTCCTTTTCCACCAGTTCGATGCTCTGCCCGCCCCATCCATAAGAACCGAAGGCGAATGCTTCCCTATTTTTGGGGGAAAGGCCTTTTAGGTAGCAGAGGAAGGAAGCTACGGACGGCAGCATCTGGTTGTTTAAAGTGGGGGAACCGACCGCAATATATTTTGAAGTCAGCAGATCCGGCACTATATCGGAATAATGGTTGCCTTTCAGATCGTAAAGCTTGGCGGGTATGCCGCAGTCGCCGAATGCTTCCGTAATGGTTTTGGCCATACTGTCCGTTGAGTTCCACATGCTGTCATAGACTATAATGGCTCCGGTCTCCGGTTCGTTGCCGCTCCATTGCGTGTAGGCATCCAGAATGGCCGGAATGTGGGAACGCCAGATCACTCCATGGCTGGGTGCAATCATATCCAGTTCCAGCCCTTCCAATATCTTCCAAGCAGCCTGTACCTGTTTTCCGTAACACATAATGATGTTGCCGTAGTATTTCTTTGCTTCTTCCAATACGGTGGAAAGGCAGGCTTCATCGTCAAAGCGTTCCGTGGAGGCGAAATGCTGACCGAAGGCATCGTTGGAGAAGAGGATTTTTTCTTCCGGGCAATAAGTCACCATGTTATCCGGCCAGTGCAGCATGGGAGTGGAAACAAATTGCAGCGTGCGTTTTCCTATGGAAATGGAATCGCCGTTTTTAACAGGCAGATATTCATCCGTGCCGAAGTGGGCAGTAAGTCCTTTCACCCCGGCAGGGCCGGAAGTGTATATGGCGGCATTCGGGCAGAGCTTCCTTATCGCGGGCAGGGAGCCGGAGTGATCCATTTCTACATGGTTGGTTATGATAATATCAATTTTCTCCGGAGGGACGATATCGCTGATGCGGGAGAGCATTTCTTCCGCAAAGGGAGCTTTCACCGTGTCTATCAAAGTGATTTTTTCGTCCATGATCAGATATGCGCCATAGGTGGTTCCCCTGCCTGTCCGATAGCCATGGAAGTTGCGTACATTCCAGTCGACGGCGCCTACCCAATAGATATTTTCCTTTACTTTTGCTGCTTTCATGATATTGACCTCTTTTCTCATTGTGTTATTTTTATGGCAGCCTACGGATAAAGACCATAGGTGCCATAGCCCATATTATAGCAGATGTCCTTCATACAAAGCGACTAAATTCTTCAAATAAAGATATCTTTCTTTCGCGTTTGCGGCTGCCTGGGAAAAAAGCTGCGCTGCGGCATCCGGGTCGGTGCGCTTCAGCAGATCGTATCTGTTTTCGCCGGCAAGGAATTCTTCATAGTCCATAGTTGGCTCTTTGCTGTCCAGAATAAAGGGGCTTTTTCCTTCTTCTTTCAAGGAAGGGCAGAAGCGGAACAAATGCCAGTAGCCCGCTTCCACGGCCTTGGCTTCTTCGTGCTGGGAACTGCCCATTCCGGCGCGGATGCCGTGGCTAATACAGGGCGAATAGGCGATAATCAGAGAAGGGCCTGGGTAGCTTTCCGCTTCCGTGATGGCTTTGATTGTCTGATTATAGTCCGCACCCATGGCAATCTGAGCCACATAAACGTAGCCATAGCTCATGGCCATGGCGGCCAAATCCTTTTTCTTTGTATTTTTTCCGCCGGATGCAAATTTTGCCGTGGAGCCGGCAGGGGTGGCTTTGGAGGACTGCCCGCCGGTATTGGAGTATACTTCGGTATCAAAAACTAAGATATTGATATCCCTGCCCGAGGAGATGACATGATCCAGGCCGCCGAAACCAATGTCGTAAGCCCAACCGTCTCCGCCGAAAATCCATTGGGATTTCTTGGCCAGATAATTTTTATTTTCCAGCAGATACATGCACAGTCCGCAGACATCATGCCTGTGGGGTGGGACGGGTGCGTTCATGGAATCTTTGCTGCATAATGTAACATAGGATTCCAAGGCTTTGATAAATCTGTCGGTGGCGGCGAAATTTTCCTTTCCGTCCGAATAGGTGTTCAGCCAATCCTCGGCTGCCTCCTGCAGCTGCAGTACGGGGGCGGCAGGCAGGAGCAGTTCGGCTTGCCGCTTTAGCCGCTCCCGAAGGGCGGTATGCGCCAACAGCATTCCGTATCCGAATTCGGCTCCGTCTTCGAACAGGGAGTTGGACCAAGCCGGTCCGCGCCCGTCGGTATTTACGGTATATGCCGTGGAAGGGGAAGAGTTGGCCCAAATGGAGGAACATCCGGTGGCGTTGGCGATATACATCCGTTGGCCGAAAAGCTGTGTTACCAGCCGGGCATAAGGTGTTTCCCCGCAGCCGGCACAGGCACCGTGAAATTCCAGCAGGGGACGGCAAAATTGGCTGCCTTTGACGGTAGTTATCTTGAATTTTTCGATGGC
Organism: uncultured Lachnospiraceae bacterium; assembly: GCA_910586275.1. Classification (GTDB taxonomy): domain Bacteria; phylum Bacillota; class Clostridia; order Lachnospirales; family Lachnospiraceae; genus Kineothrix. The sequence continues at coordinate 26,718 of CAJUIM010000033.1, forward strand.
TTTTTCTTTTGTCGGCAAGGATTTTCCGTAATCAAAATATGACTGGCGTTCTTCGTGTTCTTTGACGGGGCACATGGCCAATGCTTTTTCGCCCTGCTTTCCCGGGCATACGCCGGCACAGGAGCCACAGCCGGTACAGTCCGTTTCCGATATGGTAACTGAGAAAGCATACTCCGGCAGACCTACCATGGGCAGGGATTGCATGCCTGCCGGCGCCTGCGAGAGTTCGTCTTTTGTCATGACGGCAGGACGGATGACGGCATGGGGGCATACGAAAGCGCAGCGGTTGCATTGGATGCAGTTTTCCGGTATCCATTGCGGCACCTCAGTGGCAACGTTCCGTCTCTCATGGGCGGAGGATCCGGCAGGAAAGGCACCGTCCGCATAAGGGAGGAAAGCCGATACCGGAAGAGAATTCCCTTCCTGGGCGTTAATGATTTTCTGAAGGTTTTCCACATAGTCCAAGACATCCGGACGGTCGGGCAGAAGCTTGGCATCAAAAGGCTCATAATCCGCATTTTTCCATTCCGGCGGAACGGAAACCGCTCTCACATCGTCAATTCCCCGGTCGATGGCTTCAAAGTTCATGCGTATCACTTTCTCGCCTTTTTTCCGGTAGCTGATTCGGGCAGCCTCTTTCATTAACCGTCTGGCCTCTTCGATAGGGAGGATATTGGTGAGACGGAAAAAGGCAGCCTGCAGAATCGTGCTGATTTTATTGTTCAGCCCGATCTCTTTTCCGATTCGGATGGCATCAATGACATAAAACTGAATATTGTGTTCCGCAATATAGCGTTTTACCTGCCCGGGGATATAGCGGTCCAGTTCTTCTTCCCTGAAGTAGCAATTCAGAAGGAATGTGCCGCCGTCTTTTACATCCTGTACCATATTATATTTGTGGAGAAAAACCGGATTGTGGCAGGCGACAAAATCCGCACGGCTGATGAGGTAGGCGGAACGGATTTCGGAATCCCCGAAACGCAGATGGGATATGGTCAGTCCTCTGGACTTTTTGGAGTCATAATCAAAATATGCCTGTACATATTTGCCGGTATGGTTTCCGATAATCTTCACCGAACTTTTATTGGCGCTGACTGTTCCGTCTCCGCCCAGTCCCCAAAATTTGCAGCAGACGGTACCGGCAGGGTCGACATGGATATTGTCTTCTGCGGGCAAGGATAAATGCGTCACATCATCCGTTATGCCGACGGTAAAAAGTTTTTTCCCGGATTGCTCCATATTGCGGAAAACCGCTGCAATCTGGCCGGGGGTGGTATCTTTGGAACTAAGTCCGTACCTGCCTGAAAAGATAGGGATATTATGAAACTTTGTGCCTTTCAGCGCGGCCGTTACATCCAAATATAAAGGTTCGCCCATGGCTCCCGGTTCTTTTGTGCGGTCTAAGACCGTGATTTTCTTTACGCTTTCGGGAAGGACTTTCAGCAAGTGGGAAACGCTGAAGGGACGGTAAAGATGTACTTCTACCAATCCTGTTTTCGGCCGGTTTCCCGCTGTGTTTAAGCAGTCAACGGTTTCGCGGATGGTTTGGCAGACGGAACCGATGGACACAATGATATGTTCGGCATCGGGTGCGCCGTAATAGTTGAACAGTCCATAATGAGTACCAATGCGGCGGTTAATTTCTGCCATATAGGATGCAACGATGTCCGGCAGGGCATTATAGTAAGGATTGCATGCTTCTCTTGCTTGGAAAAAGATATCCGGATTCTGTGCGGAGCCCATCATTTTTCCGGCGGAAGGGTTTAGGGCATTGCGGCGGAACGACCGGATAGCTTCCATATCGGCCATTTCCTTTAACGTATCATAGTCCCAGACTTCTATTTTCTGCATTTCATGGGAAGTGCGGAATCCGTCAAAGAAATTGATAAACGGAATGCGTCCTTTTATGGCCGAAAGATGAGCCACGGGGGTCAGATCCATCACTTCCTGGACGCTGCCGCTGGCAAGCATGGCAGCGCCGGTCTGCCGGCAGGCATAGATGTCGGAGTGATCGCCGAAAATGGAAAGGGCATGGGTAGCCACCGTCCTTGCGGCCACATGGAATACGCCCGGCAGCAGTTCGCCGGCAATTTTATACAGATTAGGTATCATAAGCAGCAGGCCTTGGGATGCGGTAAACGTGGCGGTCAGTGCGCCGGCGGCGAGGGAACCGTGAACGGCTCCGGCAGCTCCGGCCTCCGACTGGAGTTCCGATACTTGTACGGTCTGACAGAAAATGTTTTCTCTTCCTTCGGCCGCCCATTCATCGGTGTATTCGGCCATAGTGGAAGAGGGGGTGATCGGGTAGATGGCGGCTACGTCGGTGTAGGCGTAAGATACATGGGCGGCTGCCTGATTGCCGTCCATTGTTTTTTTGGCTCTTTTCATGGGGAGAGACCTCCTTCTATTATTTTGTTTTTATTCCTTCGGGCAATGGGCCAAGTGTTTGCTGCAAATCAACTTGTGGTTGGGCTGCGCATATTGGCGAATGCGGCGAGGTATTTGATTATTATTGGATAACGGAGGGAATAATATGTATGCGGTTAAATTCCCTTCGGTCAGACAACGCCGCCTGAAACTGCAGCGGACCGGACAGAAAGGCAGTAAGAAATATCGTCATTTTTTCCGACGAAATCGGAATTCCATAGAAAGCCGGAGCCGGAACGGTCAGCGGGAAAAACGGCCATGGCATAAGCCCGCCCTGCACGGGACGGTTCCGCGGCAGAGGCATAAAACCGAAAGCCGATTTCCGGTAACAGTTCAGCCTGAATGTTGTGTTGAGAGGCGGACGCACGGGAG
>CAJUIM010000034.1 GCA_910586275.1 uncultured Lachnospiraceae bacterium
CAGGCAACTGGGGAACGGTTTATCATCTTCATATTGCTTTATGATTTCGCCTTGCGGACGGTTGGGATGCTATTTCTTTTTATGATTGTCTATGTAAGACAGAGCCGCAAAAATAACAAGCAATAATGTCAAAACTTCCATCACGCTCATGGGCACCACCCTCTTTCGTAAGACTAGAGGGCACCTATCAGAAAATCGCATCCTGCTTTCTGTTCAGTTATACAATCCCATTATAATATGAATACAGATATTTCACAAACCAAAAATGAAGCAGTATCAATCGGATATGGTCGGGCATCGCCAGTGGTGCCAAAGGCATTAAAGATTCTAAATAAAATTTCACACGAGAGCAATTATATTTTTGTCCGTAACGGTCAACGTATTACTGCAAGGCAGATAGCCTATGTGTTGGAAAAATATGCCGAACGTCAGGGAGCAACTCGGTCACAGTTCATTATCTACCACCCTCGGCTATATCTATAATCCGCTCACGGAAAAGGAGACATATAAACTGATAGCAAAGGCTTTGTGAGTGTTTGAAATGCCTGCTTTCAAATGCTTTCAAATGGGAGCAACGGACAAAATAAAAAACCTGCATAAATACGGGCTTTTCCATACAATACAAAGAGCGCGAGACGGGACTCGAACCCGCGACCCCGACCTTGGCAAGGTCGTGCTCCACCAACTGAGCCACTCGCGCATGATAGATATTACTTTTAACTTGTTTAGCTTGTTGATTTTCCCTGTCAACAAAATGTATTATACACATAAAAAATATATTTGTCAATAAATTTTTTTAAATTTTTTGGTTGATGTTAGGAACGGAAGTGAAAAGTTTATTTCTGCTTCAGCGTTGATCTTTTCAGCGTTGACTTTTTCAGCATTGACTTTTTAAGCTGTCAAACAGACCTTTTTTAATTCTTTTGCCTTTGGCCTTAAAGGAAACTTAAGAAAACCTTAAACGCAGATTCCTTGAATCGGCGGTCAGAGGTTGCTATGATAAGGTAGTTTTTAGCGGAAGATGCCGATGGAGGGCAGAATTATGGAACTTATGGATAAAAGGGAGACAGATTGGTTCCGCGGGGCGGCGGCTGTGATGGTGGTAGTTTCTCATTATGCGGAGTGGTGGGCATGGTTTACGCCTACGGCGGGGAAGGGGGAAATTTTCCGCTTGGCACTGAGTAAATTAGGGGTATATGGGGTGGATATTTTTTTCCTCCTTTCCGGTTATGCCATGGTGCATTCCTTGGGGCAGGAACGGATGCATCCGCAGTTTATATGGAAAAGGATAAAGAATGTTTATATTCCGTATCTTCTTGTGGTTGGGGTGATAGAACTGCTGTCGGGAGGGTTCGCTTCTCTTCAGGATATTTGGGACTTAGCCTGTGGGAAGGATTATTGGTATATGTGTGTGCTGTTTATTTTCTATATTGGATTTATTGCGGTATATACTGTGATGGGAGGGAAGGGGCCGAGAACCGTTATTTTTTGCATTTTTACATATATTTTTACTTACACGTTGTATGAGTCGGGAAAGCAGGACTTTTGGTTTGTGTCCAATGCGGCTTTTGCCATAGGAGTCGTGGCGGCGGAATATGGGCAGATAATAAAGAAGTGGATTGACAGGGTGGGCGTTCTGCTGATGGCTGTACTGCTGACAGGGATGGTATTTGCCGTGCGTTCGGGGCTGGATCCTAATGTGGCTATGAATAGGGAAAGGGTGCAGCTGCTGCGGATGGAGATAGGGGCGACTGTGGTGTGGACGTTTCTTGTCCTGCTTTTGGCAGCCAAGTGTAGGATAAGGGAAAGGTCACTGGCTTTTTTGGGAAAGCATTCCTTATATATTTATCTGACCCATACTTTTATCTTTATGTGGTCGGTAAATAATCTGGAGACAGCATATGCATTGCGTTTTGCGTTCAGTGCGGCTGCAACGGTGGCGGTTTCGGTGTCGTGCAGCCGGCTGATAGACTGGGGACGGAAAACGGTGTTTCGCTTGCATGCCGGAAAGGAAGTGCATGGAAAAAGCGGCCGGGGAGTGATATAATATAAAAAACGGTGTGAATGCAGACGAGGGAGGGGCAGGTAAGTGGATTATGGAAAAAGCGTACAAACTGGAATTTGCAGGGGAGAAATCAGGGAGTTTATATGTGAACTGCTGCGGCTGTTCCAAGACGGAACCCCTGCATAGCTTTGGGCCGGCTTTGAAGCCCCATTATATTATACATTATATATTGAGTGGGAAAGGCATGTTTTCAATTGGCGGAAAGAATTATCCTTTAGAGGAAGGGTATGGTTTTCTGATTGCGCCGGAGGAGTTGGCCTTTTATCAGTCTGACGAGCAAGAGCCGTGGACTTATGTATGGGTAGGGTTCAGCGGAACGAAAGCGGAGGAATATATAAATTCCATAGGGCTATCCATTGCCCATCCGGTTTTTCGGTCGGAGCGGTCAGAGGAACTTTATCAGGCGGTTCGGGATATGATGGAACACAATACGTTCGGCATTGCCAATGACCTGAGACGGAATGGGCAGCTGTCTTTATTCTTATCCGTTATTGCGGAAAATGTGGCCGTGACGGAAAAAAATGAGGGCAATAAGGCCAATACTTATGTGCGTAAGGCAGTGGAATTTATACAGGGGAATTACTGCAATCCCATAAAAGTGACGGATGTGGCGGATTATGTATGCATTAACCGAAGTTATTTATACACATTATTTCAGAATTCTTTAGGGATGTCTCCGCAGCAGTTTCTGATGACATTCCGCATCACTAAGGCAACGGAATTGCTTCAGCTGACATCTCTGCCTATCGAGAGCATCGCCATCTCCTGCGGATATCAGGATTCATTGGTATTTGCAAAAGCATTCCGGCAGATGAAAAAGATGTCGCCGTCCGCATACCGGAAAGAAATGCAGACAGGGGAGGGCAGGCGCAATAAGGAGCATTTGGAGCAAGTGGAGGAATTTATCAGCCAGATCGAGAGGCTGCGGGAATAGGGGCATGAGATTAGACATGGCATAAGATATAACATTTTGACAGGTTATTGTAACAACGCGGCATGGAATTTCAGGCGCGGTTCATTATAATTTTATTATAGAAGAAGCGGCAGATTTAAAGTCAGGCCTGCCAGCATGCAGGCGGAAAGGGATGGGTTATGGCAGAGAATATGAGAGAAGTTGTTTTGGCAAAGTTCGCAGAGGTGTTCGGTGATACGGAAGGGGCAAAAGTTTACTTTGCGCCGGGGCGCGTGAACATGATCGGGGAACATACGGACTATAACGGAGGGCATGTATTCCCTTGTGCGCTGACAATCGGTACATATGGGGCGGCAAGAAAACGGGAAGATAACAAGCTGCGTTTTTACTCTATGAATTTTGGGCATCTTGGCATTATCGAGTCTTCGCTGGAAGGGTTGAAAATGGAGAAGGCGGCAGGATGGACGAACTACCCGAAGGGAGTGATATGGGCGTTTGGGGAAAAAGGGTATGAGGTTCCTTACGGCATGGATTTGCTGCTGAACGGCAATATCCCCAACGGTTCCGGCCTTTCCTCTTCCGCATCGGTGGAAGTGCTGACCGGGTTTATTTTAAAAGATTTATTTGGATTTGACGTGACCAATCAGGATCTGGCTTTGATCGGTCAGTTTTCCGAAAACAATTTTAACGGAGTGAACTGTGGCATCATGGATCAGTTTGCCTGCGCCATGGGCAAAAAGGAACATGCCATTTTCCTTGATACGGCAGACCTTTCTTTTGAATATGCCCCGATTAAGCTTGCGGATGCAAAGATTGTCATATCCTGCAGCAATAAGAAACGTGGTTTGGCTGATTCCAAATACAATGAAAGAAGAAGCGAGTGTGAGACTGCCCTTGCGGAAGTTCAGCAGGTGGTGGGCATTAATAATTGGGGAGATCTTACGGAAGAGCAATTTGAACAGTACAAATCCGCAATTAAAGACGAAATCCGCGTGAAAAGGGCAAAACATGCGGTATATGAAAACCAAAGGACAATTAAGGCAGTGGAAGCACTGAAAAATAATGATGTAGAGCTGTTCGGGAAGCTGATGAATGAATCCCATGTTTCCCTTCAATATGATTATGAAGTGACGGGGACGGAATTGGATACTTTGGTGGAAGAAGCTTGGAAAGTGGACGGAGTGATCGGTTCCCGGATGACGGGGGCAGGTTTCGGCGGATGCACGGTAAGCATTGTGAAAAACAGTGCGATTGACCGATTTATAGAACAGGTGGGAAAGGCCTATCAGGAAAAAATAGGTTATGCCGCAGATTTCTATGTAGTGGAAATAGGTGACGGGCCGTCTGTGATAGAATGAAAAAGAAGAGATCAGAGGAAGGAGCAGCCGTAAAATGATACAGCAGGATATTAAGAAATTGGTGGCATATGGCCTGATGACCGGATTGGTTGAGAAGGAAGATGAAAGATACACTGTCAACAGGCTTTTGGAATTATTTGAACTGGATGAATTGGAGGAAGGCGCGGAAGCCGGAGATGCTGCCATGGAGGAAGAGGAACTGGAAGAAGTTTTAGGGCGGATGATGGACTATGCGGTGGAAAAAGGAATTATGAAAGAAGACGGCATAGTCTACAGGGATTTATTCGACACCAAAATTATGAGCATGCTTGTGCCGCGTCCCAGTGAAGTCATCCGCAGGTTCCGTGAGTTATATGCACAGGACGCGGAGAAAGCCACGGACTTTTACTATAAATTCAGTCAGGATACGGATTATATCCGCCGATACCGCATTAAAAAAGACCAGAAATGGGTGGCATCCACAAAATACGGGGATTTGGACATTACCATCAATCTATCTAAGCCGGAGAAAGACCCGAAAGCGATTGCCGCAGCAAAAAACGCAAAACAGGCAGGATATCCCAAATGCCTGCTGTGTGTGGAAAACGAGGGTTATGCAGGGAGGGTGAACCATCCGGCAAGACAGAACCACCGCATTATACCGGTAGAAATCAATGGTTCCAAGTGGGGGTTCCAGTATTCGCCCTATGTTTATTATAATGAGCATTGCATCGTGTTCAATTCTCAGCATATTCCGATGAAGATTGAACATGATACATTCTGCAAGTTATTTGATTTTGTAAAACAGTTTCCTCACTATTTTGTGGGTTCCAATGCCGATCTGCCTATAGTGGGAGGATCTATTCTCAGCCATGACCATTTTCAGGGCGGACATTATGAGTTTGCCATGGCCAAAGCCGGGGTGGAAAAGTCTTTTACCGTAAAAGGTTTTGAAGATGTGGAAGCAGGAATTGTAAACTGGCCTATGTCGGTGATCCGTATTTCTTCCAAAGACAGTGACAGGCTGATCGCGTTGGCAGATGTGATTTTGGAAAAGTGGCGCGGCTATACGGATGAAGATGCTTTTGTATATGCTTTCACGGACGGGGAGCCGCATAATACCATTACTCCCATTGCAAGAAAACGGGGCAATAACTATGAACTGGATTTGGTTCTGCGCAATAATATTACGACAGAGGAGCATCCTTTGGGAGTTTACCATCCCCATGCCAAGCTGCATCATATCAAGAAGGAAAATATCGGACTGATAGAGGTGATGGGTCTGGCTGTCCTTCCGGCAAGGCTGAAGGGGGAAATGGATGCGTTGGCAGATGCCCTTCTTGCGGGGAAGGATATCCGTGGGGATGAGATGCTGGATAAACATGCAGACTGGGTGGCAGAGTTCCTGCCTAAGTATACGGAGGAAAACAGGGACACGAAAGAGAAAGTGATGAATATTCTCCATAAAGAGATCGGGGATGTCTTTATGCAGGTATTGGAGGATGCCGGGGTTTATAAAAGGACGGCGGAAGGCAGTGCGGCTTTTGCGAAGTTTATCAATATTTTATGATTCCTATAAGTGATTTTCCGGGTTTTATTTGGGTGTTGACATTATAGTTGTAATATGTTAATATAAAAATGTGCAAAATTCAGAGAGTTTTGTACATGTAAAATTCCCCTTTTACATTGAAGCGGTATCAGCTTTGCTGATACCGCTTTGCAGTGTATAAAAATATGGCATGGGATGCTGGTCAGTAAACGGCTTCCATGCTTTCGAGGAAATGCTGTAAATGTGTGCGTTGGGTAGGGTTTAGTTTCTGAAGCAGGGAGATGTGGGTTTGGTAGCGTTGAAGACATTTTATGGCTTTGTCGGAGTGATTGGAGATCAGGCGCTGGTCGGAGAGGCAGAGGATGTAATCGGTGGATACTTTAAATATATCGGACAGCCGGACGAGCAGTCCGGCATCCGGGACGGAGATTCCGCATTCAATGCGGCTTAATGAAGTCTGGTTTACTCCTACTTTCATGGCCAGCGATTCCTGTGTGTAGCTTTTTTCCATTCGTAATTCTTTGATTCTTGTTTTCATTTTCGGTAAAACCCCTTTCTCATAAGAAGAAAAATGTATATAATATCAATATAAATATTTCATAAGTTTCTCTATTTGGCAAGCAGAAATTAATATTAAAACAATCATATGTAAATGTTTTAAAGTGTATAAATAGTGTATTTACCAAGTTGATGAAAGGCGGAGGCATGAAATTCTTACTTGTGGCGGTAAATGCCAAATTTATTCATTCCAATCCGGCAGTGTACAGTCTGAAAGCATATGCGAGGGAAAGGCTGGGGGATGAGTTTTGGCAGGGAAAAGGCATTGATGTGGAAATTGCGGAGTATACGATTAATATGCGGGCGGAGGATATTCTTGCGGATCTTTTCCGAAGAGAACCGGACGTGGCTGCTTTTTCCTGTTATATTTGGAATTGGCGGATGATAAGGGAAGTGACGGCGGAATTGGTGAAGGTTCTTCCGGGAATTCCGGTTTGGCTGGGCGGGCCGGAGGTGTCTTTTGAGGCGAGGGAGATTTTGGAGGGGAGTCCGGCGGTAAAAGGGATCATGCTGGGAGAAGGGGAGCAGACTTTTGCGGAACTGTTGGAATATTACGGCGGGGGAAAAGAAGGGGAAATTTTTGGGGGCGGAGGAAAAGAGAACAAAACGGAAGGCTTGGGCAGAATCCGCGGAATTATATACAGGGACGGCGGTAGGATTTTCGGCACGAAGGAGAGAGAGCCGGCAGCAGTCAGTAATCTGCCCTTTTGCTACAATGATCTGGGGGCTTTCAGAAACCGGATTATTTATTATGAATCGGCCAGAGGATGTCCGTTCCGGTGCAGCTATTGCCTGTCTGCCATAGACCGGAGCGTGCGGCTGCGGGACATGGATATGGTAAAGAAAGAACTCGGCTTTTTCCTTGCGCGGAAAACGGCTCAAGTGAAGTTTGTGGACAGAACATTTAACTGCAGCCGGGAGCATGCCTTGGAGATATGGAAGTTCATCCGGGAGCAGGACAACGGGATTACGAATTTTCATTTTGAGATAGCGGCGGATTTACTGGGGGAGGAAGAACTGACATTGTTATCGGAAATGCGACCCGGGCTGGTGCAGCTGGAAATTGGGGTACAGTCCACCAACAAAGATACGCTGCGGGAAATCTGCCGTTATACGGATCTGGACAGGCTGAAGGAAGCCGTGGGCAGGCTTCACCGGAGCGGAAGTGTGCATATTCATTTGGACTTGATTGCCGGGCTGCCGTATGAGGATTATGAGAGTTTTGGCCGTTCCTTTAACGAGGTGTATGCCATGGAACCGGAACAGCTGCAGCTGGGATTTCTGAAAGTGCTGAAAGGTTCGCCTATGTATGAGAAAGCAGAGGACTACGGCATGAATTATACTTCTCAGCCGCCCTATGAAGTGTTATACTCAAAGTGGATTTCTTACGGGGAGATATGCAGGCTGAAGAAGGTGGAGGAGATGGTGGAGCTGTATTATAACAGTAACCAGTTTGTCCACACTCTCCGGGTACTTGAGCAGGTATTCGAAAGCCCTTTCGTCATGTTCGGGAAACTGGCAGACTATTATGAGGAGGAGGGGTATTTTATAAACAGCCCGTCCAGAAGCTACCGTTATGAGGCATTGCTTGCCTTTGCCTGTCTCCATGACGGCAGCAGGGAGGAATTATACCGGGAACTGCTCACTTATGATATATACTTAAGGGAAAATATGAAAAGCCGTCCGGCTTTTGCCAAAGATCTTTCGGAGTACAAAGGAAGGATACGGGATGTCTACGGAGATGAGAACCGTCTGCGGGAGAAACTTCCGGATTATGGAGAATACCAGCCAAAGCAGATTGCCCGGATGACCCATGCGGAGATTTTCCGCTATCCTGTCTGGGAGGCGACGACAGGCAAAGACTTGGAAAAAAGGAAAATCCCGGGAATGGTACTGTTTGATTATGCCAAAAGAAATCCGCTCACAGGGGAAGCCGCAGTGATTCTGCTTTAAGCATACCCTGATGGCTGCTGTCTGTTTCCCCGTTGGGGTGCAGGCAGGGAAGGGACGATAAAGGGAAATGACGAAAAAAACAGAAGCGATATTGCATTTATTGGATGAAAGATACGGTACGGATTACCGTTGTTCGTTGGATCATGAAAACGCATGGCAGCTTTTGATAGCCACCATATTAAGTGCCCAATGTACGGATGCCCGGGTGAATATAGTGACGGAGCAGCTGTTTCGGAAATATCCCGGCGTGGAGGCTTTTGCGGCGGCGGATTTGAAGGAACTGGAGCAGGATATTCATTCCACCGGTTTTTACCATAATAAGGCAAAGAATATCATTGCCTGCTGCAGGGATCTGACGGAAAAATTCCACGGGGAAGTGCCTAGGACATTGGAAGAACTTACTTCGCTTGCCGGGGTGGGCCGCAAGACGGCAAATGTAATCCGCGGCAATATTTATAACGACCCGAGCATCGTGGTAGATACTCATGTCAAAAGAATATCCAAGAAGCTGGGGCTGACAAAGGAAGACGATCCGGAAAAGGTGGAGAAGGATCTGATGAAAAAATTGCCCAAGGAGCATTGGATTCTTTGGAATATCCAGCTTATTACCTTTGGCAGGGAAATCTGTAAGGCTCCGACTCCTAAGTGCGGAGAATGTTTTCTGACGGAATATTGTGAGGACTATAGGCAGCGCATGAAAAAAGGAGGAGTGCAGAGCAACAGGAAGAGGAAGGAGAAAGGAAAAGAGGAAGGGGTATGAGGCGGAAAGTCAGGGAGCAGTATGAGAGAGAAAAACGGGGGGATGAAACAGAAAGTCAGGGAGGGGTATGAGACAGAAAGTCAGGGAGGGGTATGAGACAGAAAGTCAGGGAGGGGTATGAGACGGAAAAGCAGGAAAGGATATGAGACGGAAAAAGGGAGGAAAAGGGAGAGGGCAGGCAGATGACGGACGACTATATTGCGTTGGATTTGGAAACGACAGGGCTGAATCCGAAATTGGATAAAATTATTGAAATCGGTGCGGTAAGAGTCCGGAAGGGCAGGACGGAAGATACTTTCCATAGTCTGGTCAATCCGGGGAGAGCCGTGGAAGAGAGGGTAAGTGAACTGACCGGAATTGATGACGGCATGCTTGCCGGTGCGCCGGACATGGGGCAGCTGCTGAAGCCCTTGCTTGCTTTTATCGGGGGTGATATTCTGATCGGGCACCGGATTCTGTTTGACTATTCGTTTCTGAAGAAGGAGGCAGTGAATCAGGGGGTTTCTTTTGAAAAAGAAGGGATAGATACTTTGAAACTGGCAAGAAAGTTTCTGCCGGATTTGGAAAGCCGCAGGCTGGAATATCTTTGCCGCTATTATGGAATCGGGCACTTGGCGCACCGGGCATTGGGGGATGCACAGGCAGCTTCCGATTTATATCTGAAACTTGCAGGACTGTTCGGCGGGGAAGATGGAGAGGGCGGAAAAAGTGCATTTAAGCCGGAGCCGCTGATTTACCAAGTAAAAAAGGAGACTCCGATTACGAAGCCTCAAAAAGAACGGTTATATAAATTGTTGGACAAGCATAAAATAACTATAGGGTATGAGGTGGACAAACTGACCAGAAGTGAAGCGGACAGGCTTATGGATCAAATTCTTGCAAAATACGGACGATGATATTTTTGGTGCCGGATTTTAAGTTTTCGGCCTGTTCTTTCAGCCTGCCTATTTCTTCCATATTGCCTTCTGCGGCATAGATGGAAGAGAGGAGCCTATAGCAGCCGCTTACATCGGTGCCGGAGGAGACTGCAAATTCCAGAATGCGGCGCGCTTCGCGGACATATCCGGCATGGTATAATTTTTCCGCCCATTTCTGCAGTGTGCAGGCAAGGGTGGTGTAATTCTGGTCATACCGCATCAGCAAATCTATATTCGGTGCACCGTACTGCAGCTTCAGGTCGGTATTGCTGATTCCGGTGAAGTTTACAATGGGGGAGTCGGCAAGGTTCCGCAGCACCTGGTGGCATTCCGAAACCGTTTCGTCTTCCGCAAGGGTATCCATAGGAAGTGTGTCAAAGGGAATGGTGATGTAGTTCAGATGCTCCAAGGATTTGCGCCGGGTGTTGTTGGCTTGGTATTCTTTCTCCCAGAAAGAATTTTCCATTTTTGCGGTCTGACGGCGGGATTTGGAAATTTCATAGGAGATCAATATAAGGAATACGATAAAACTTGCAAAAAAGGGCATTTTCATATATAATATCCTTTCAAGTAGAGAGATGACCCGGAGGCTGGTTAATATGTTTAATATGCACAATAATAAGACGAGAAGAATTGTATCATCCGTCATAATTATTATTATAGTACTTGCAATGCTTATTCCAACTTTATCATATTTTATTTTTTAGTACAAGTAGGAGAGACTATGAAAAATATAAGGAGATTATCATTTGTATTGGCGGCTTTTGCTTTTTCCGCTTTGCTGCAGCCGGCGTATTCCGTTCAGGCACAGTCCATCGGGGATACGGCAGCGGAGGCAGGGGAAAGCGGGACTGCGGGCAGTGAAGGGACGGAAGACGCCGGAAACGGGACTGCGGCCGGAGGAGGCACGGATGATGCCGGGGAAAGCAAAGACGTTAATGCCGGCGCAGAGGGAAGCGCAGGCGCGGCAGGGGATGCCGGTGCGGACAGTAATGCCGATGCGGGCGGAAAGATCAGCACAGACGGAAGCGTTATTGCGGACGGTGTATATATAGGTACCGTAAATGTGTCGGGAATGACGGCGGATCAGGCAATGGACGCTGTGGAAGCCCACATTGAGGAACTGAAAGCAAGAAACCTTACGTTGGATGCCATTGACGGCAATCAGGTGACGCTGACAGTGGGCGAACTGGGATTGCTCTGGGGGAATCCGGAAGCGGCGAAGGATGCGGTGGCTCTTGGGAAAAAAGGAAATGTCATACAGCGGTATAAGGCATTGCAGGATCTGAGGCATGAGAATTATGTTTTTGAATTGGATTATCATTTGGATAAAGAACTGATCCGGCAGCTTTTGACGGAGCAGTGCAGCCAATTTAATGCCGAAGCGAAAGATGCGGAATTGGTAAAGACGGAGGCAGGTTTTTCAGTCACGCCTGGAACGGCAGGATATGTTCTGGACGAAGAGGCTTCTCTGAATAAGATTTATGATTACCTGACAAAGGAGTGGAATCTGGAAGATGCACAAATAGAACTGGTAGGTAAAGTGGCTGAACCAAGGGGGACGGAGGAAGAACTGGCGCAGGTGAAGGATGTGCTGGGGACTTTTTCGACGAACTTCAGTTCTTCGGGTTCCAACCGCAGTGCCAATGTAGCAAACGGATGCAATCTGATCGCAGGGACAACGTTGTATCCCGGCGACGAGTTTTCCACTTATGCGGCCGTTTCTCCATTTTCTAAGGACAACGGTTATTTTATGGCAGGCTCTTATCTGAATGGGCAAGTGGTGGACAGTTTAGGAGGAGGAATCTGTCAGGTTTCGACTACGTTGTATAATGCAGTGCTGCTGGCAGAACTGGATGTGACGGAACGCCATAATCATTCCATGATTGTCAGCTATGTGGATCCCTCTGCGGACGCGGCCATTGCGGAATCTGCGGGGAAAGACTTTAAGTTTGTCAATAATACGCAATATCCTATTTACATAGACGGATATGTAGTAGGAAAAGATATTACGTTTACGATATACGGCGTGGAGACACGGCCGGCCAACCGGCAGGTAAAATATGAAAGCAATGTGCTGTCCGTTATAAGGCCGGAGAGCGATGTGATATATACGGATGTGGCCATGCCAATCGGAAAGGTGGTTTCGCAGTCGGCGCATATCGGCTATAAGGCGGAACTTTGGAAAGTCGTGACGGAAAACGGGGCGGAAGTCAGCCGTGAGCAGATTAACAGCAGCAGTTATAAAATGGTGCCAAGGACGGCGACGGTGGGTCTTTCTACCAATGACGTAAATGCCTATAATGAAATGTTGGCAGCGGTAGCCACAAACAACATTGACCATGTAAAAAATGTGGCGGCGGCATTGGCGCAGTTTGCAATTCAGCCGGATCAGCAGCCTGTGTCCCCGGCAGAACAGCCGGCACCGCCAGCGGAACAGCCTCCGGCAGAACAGCCGGCACCGCCAGCAGAACAGCCTCCGGCAGAGCAGCCACCGGCGGAACAGCCGGCAGAGCCGCAGCCGGAAGGTTAAAAATGCAGGAAAGGCCGTCCGGCGGAATGGCAGCCGTGCGCAACAGAAGGGTGTAACTGCCGGGACCGTGGGCGGAAGGATGGATATGGGGAGCAGCCGGCCGGAGCATATGGAAGGACATGTAGGAAGCAAAATAATATGAAAACGGGTAAGCTGACTGAGAATGTATGGAAACGTTCTATACACAATCAAATAAAAACAAAACGGGATGAGATTTTGTCCGGCGCAGGGATAGGGGAAGACTGCGCCGTTTTTTCTTGTGGGCAGGACAGCCTGCTGTCTGTTTCCGTGCAGCCTGTCATATGGGGCGGGGAATATGCGGCCAAATATGCGGTATATGGTGCGGTAAATGCCATAGCGGCTTCCGGTGCGGAGCCGGCAGCCATTGTATTTTCGATGCTTTTGCCGGAACATACGGAAGAGGGGAAAATAAAGGAATGGATGGCTCAGACGGAGACTGCCTGCGCCGGGTTAGGCATACAGGCCGCCGGGGACGGGATTAGGATTACGGAGGCGGTAAGCCATCCGGTCTTTACGGTATCGGGTATCGGGAAATCCGCGGGGAAAGATTTTTTCTCCGTGAAGGAAATCCGGCCGGGACAGGATATTGTCATGAGTAAATGGGCCGGGTTGGAAGGCACTGCCGTTTTGGCCAGAGAAAAGGGAAAAGAACTTCTGACGAAATATCCATTCCGCTTTATTGAGGAGGCAAAAGAATTTGACCGTTTTCTGTCGGTGGTCCCGGAGGCCGCCACCGCCGTTAAGTCCGGCGTTTGTGCCATGCATGCCGTATCGGAGGGCGGAATCTTCGGCGCTCTTTGGGAGATGGCGGAAGGAGCAGGCGTTGGACTGGCAATTGATTGGAAGAGGATTCCGGTAAAGCAGGAAACCGTGGAGATATGTGAATTTTTCGGGCTGAACCCTTATCTGCTGATGGCGGGCGGGTGCTTGCTGATGGCGGCGGATAACGGCTATAGTCTGGTACGCGCATTGGAAGGTGTGTCCGTCCCGGCGGCGGTAATTGGGAAAACTACCGACCGGAATGACAGGGTGGTTGTCAACGGAGAAGAATGCCGTTTTCTGGAACCGCCCAAAACGGATGAATTATATAAGGTAATTAGGTGAATGGAGGAAAAGGATATGAGAGAGCAGATTTTATCTATTATAGAAAGGAACAGCCGTATTGACTTAAAAGAACTGGCGGTGATTCTCGGTGCACAGGAAATTGACATTGTAAATGAATTGGAGGCAATGGAAAAGGAAGGCATCATATGCGGTTATCATACGATGATTGACTGGGAGAAGACTGCCATTGAAAAAGTGACGGCACTGATTGAAGTGCGGGTGACACCGCAGCGCGGACAGGGATTTGACAATATAGCGGAGCGGATTTACAAATATCCGGAGGTGAACAGCGTTTATCTGATCTCCGGCGGCTATGACTTATTGGTGACTTTGGAAGGGAAATCATTGAAAGAAGTATCTACTTTTGTGTCTGACAAGCTTTCCACGCTGGAGACAGTGCTCAGCACGGCGACGCATTTCATCTTGAAAAAATATAAAGATCACGGAACTATACTGGCAAAAAAATATGAAGACGAAAGGGAGAAAATCACACCATGAGAAATCCATTAGCTGATAAGGTAGTAGATATAAAGCCCTCCGGTATCCGGAAGTTCTTTGATATCGTAAGTGAGATGGAGGATGCAATTTCTCTTGGCGTAGGCGAGCCGGATTTTGACACTCCTTGGCATATCCGCGATGAGGGCATATATTCTTTGGAGAAAGGGCGCACCTTCTATACGTCCAATGCGGGGCTGAAAGAACTGAAGACGGAAATATGCAATTACATAAAACGTACACAGGGCATTGCGTATGATAGCAACCATGAGACTATAGTGACTGTAGGCGGATCGGAAGCCATTGATATTGCGCTGCGTGCCATGATTAATGCAGGGGAGGAAGTGCTGATTCCGCAGCCTAGTTATGTTTCTTATGAGCCTTGCGCAATTTTGGCCAATGCGGTGCCGGTAATTATAGAATTGAAGGCAGAAAATGAATTTCGGCTGACTGCACAGGAAGTATTGGATGCAGTGACGGATAAGACAAAGGTTTTAATCCTGCCATATCCTAACAATCCTACAGGAGCCATTATGGAACGGGAAGATTTGGAGAAAATTGCCGAAGTGATAGAAGAGAAAGATTTATTTGTGATTTCCGATGAAATTTATGCGGAACTGACTTACGGCAGGGAACATGTCTCCATCGCGTCCCTTCCGGGAATGCGGGAAAGGACTATTCTGATCAATGGCTTCTCCAAAGCATATGCAATGACCGGATGGAGGCTTGGCTATGCCTGCGGGCCTAGGGCAATTATGGAGCAAATGCTGAAGATTCATCAGTTTGCCATTATGTGTGCCCCGACGACCAGCCAGTATGCGGCAGTGGAGGCTTTGAAAAACGGTGATGAGGATGTGAAGCAGATGCGTGAAGCATATAACCAGAGAAGACGCTATCTGCTGTATATGTTTAAAGAAATGGGTTTGGACTGCTTTGAGCCATTCGGGGCTTTTTATGTATTTCCATGCATTAAGGAGTTTGGCATGACCAGCGAGGAATTTGCGGACCGATTTCTGAGGGAGGAAAAGGTGGCGGTAGTTCCGGGGACGGCATTTGGGGAATGCGGGGAAGGTTTTGTCCGTATTTCTTATGCTTACTCCTTGGAAAATCTGAAGATTGCAATCGGTAAACTGAAAGCTTTTGTGGAGAGGCTGCGCAGTCAGAAAAGGGAGTAATAGCCATGGGAGCAAAGATATGGGCGCATAGGGGCGCATCCGGTTATGTGCCGGAAAATACATTGGAAGCATTCCGAAGAGCGGCGGAAATGAAGGCGGACGGAGTGGAACTGGACGTACAGATGTCAAAAGACGGCGAGCTGGTGGTGATTCATGACGAAACGGTGGATCGCGTAAGCGACGGAAAGGGATATGTAAAAGACTATATGTACGGGGAACTGCAGGCTTTGGATGTGAGTGGCTCCATGCCGGATTACGGCACAGTGCGTATCCCCACGCTGGCACAGGTATTGGAAGAACTGAAGCCTACCGGCATGGAAGTGAATATTGAATGTAAGACAGGGATTTTCTTTTATCCCGGATTGGAAGAGAAGGTAGTGAAGCTTGTACAGGATATGGGCATGACGGAACGTATCTGGTGTTCTTCCTTTAATCATGAGTCGGTGCTTAGGATTAAAAAACTGTGCCCTGCGATGAAGACGGGATTTCTGATCGGGGATATTATTATGGATGTGGCAGATTATGCAAAAAGGTATGGAGTGCAGGCTCTTCATCCTGCCCTTTACCATATGCAGGACGAAGGGCTGTTGGAAAGGTGCAGGAGGAACGGGCTTGCGGTGCATGTCTGGACCGTGAATGAAAGGGAATATATCAGTAAGCTGGGGAATGCAGGGATAGACGCTGTCATAACGAATTTCCCGGATATTGCTGCGGAGGCTCTGCGGAGGACGGGCAGTTACTGAATAAAGTATTCCACTGTGATATTTACGTCAACGGCTAATTCTCCGGGCATAATGGCGGCACTGTCTTCCTGCATTATTTGCTTCTCGGCAGTGCCGTAGCTGCGCATCTGACCGGCAAGGGCATAATCCGTATAACGGGCTTCGCCGTAATTGCTGTTTTCGCGGATGGAAGCTATGCTTCCCACCGTGCATCCGCCGGCTTCGGCCAAGGCATCGGCTTTGACCTTGGCGGATGCGACCGCTAACCGTAAGGCTTCCGTATAAGCTTCCTCATATCTTCCGGACTGGTAGGTGATCGATTGGATATTGTTGATTCCGGCATTTACCGATTCTGTCAGGACGGTTCCCAGAGAATCGATAGGCAGGCCGGAAACCGTCAGTGTGGAAGTGGCTTCATAGCCTGTAACTCGTTGTGTGTTATTGCTGTAATTGTAAATAGCGTGCATGGAATAGTCGGTGGTCTGTATGGAACTTTCGGCAACGCCCAAGTTTTTCAGCAGACGGATGACTTGATTGATATCCTCCGTGTTTTTCTGCTGGCAAGCGGAGGCTTCTTTCGCTTCGGTACGGACGGCATAGACTACCTCTGCAATGTCCGGGACGATGCTGACTTTTTCGCTGCTGTTTACCGTAATGGTATTGCGTTCGTTGCCCAGAGGACTGACCGTGAAAGAAGAAATGGGAGCCGTATCGGCTGCCGGTTCATTGCTGTCGGCGGCATGAGCGGCTGATGCCGCAGAAGCGGCCGGGACTGCAGCCGCTGTGTCCTGCGGCGCCGCAGTGCCGCAGCCTATGAAGGAAATGGCAGCTAAAACTGCGGTACTGCAAAGAATATATCTGGGTTTTATTTTTTTCTGAATGTTTCTCATATAATCCTCCCTTTTAAGTATGCTAAGAGTTTATGACAATATCAATAGTCTGAATATCAGTATACAAGGGAAAGCAGGAAAGAGATAGTAGGTTCGGAAATATTTTAAAGAAAATTAAGATTGCGGATAAAGGAATGGGGGAGGATAGGATATGCATATAGTGCTGTACCAGCCGGAGATACCGGCCAATACGGGGAATATCGGGAGAACCTGCGTGGCAGTGGGCGCAACGCTGCATTTGATAGAACCTTTAGGGTTTCGGCTGAATGAAAAAGAAATCCGGCGTTCCGGAATGGACTATTGGCAGCATCTGGATGTGAGACGTTATGTGAACTTCACAGAATTTCTGGAAAAGAACCAAGGGGCTAAGATTTGGATGGCTTCTACCAAGGCAAAGCATGTATATTCGGAAGCTGAATTCGGGAAGGACGATTATATTATGTTCGGAAAGGAAAGCGCAGGCATACCGGAGGAGATATTGGTGGAATATGAGGAAACTTGCATTCGGATACCGATGCTGGATAATATCCGTTCCTTGAATCTGTCCAATTCAGTGGCGATAGTGCTGTATGAGGCATTGCGGCAGAACGGTTTCGGGACGCTGCAGCCGGAAGGCAATCTGCACCGGCTTCAGTGGAAGGGGCATTAAGCCTTTCATTATATGGACTGAGGGATATTCGTAAAAGGAGCATATGGCATGGACTATATTTATCATTCGGAGCATACGGAAATTGTGGTGGAAACAAGGACAAAGTCCGTATGCAATAAGGCTGTGGACGAGTTGGTGGGACTGCGTAAGGCGAAGCATATGACACAGCAGGATGTTGCGGATGCCACGGGGATGAAAAGGGCGAATGTGGCCAGAGTGGAGGGAAAGAAATTTACGCCTACCATCGATGTGCTGATGCGTTATGCAGAATGTTTGGGGGCGGAAGTGGATATACGGATTGTGCCAAAGGGAGGGAAAGAAGGGGCGCATAGGTTGTAATGTCATTCACTTAAGCCGCAGCCTGCGGCAGAAATGATGTTTTTATTCGGACACGCTTTCGCTCTGCAGCAAACGCAGCGGTACTAAGGCACTAAAATACAGTGCCTAAGTGCCGGCGTTTTTCGAAGGTCCGAGTAAAAAACATCGTTCCTGCCGCAGGCTGCGGCTTAAGTGAATGGCATTGGCAGAGGCCGGCTTTTTTTGAGGGTGTCTTAAAATTGCTTTTCTCGGGATGCCGTCTCGGTTTGCATCATGTTTTTGCCTTGAATTCCTGAAGCATAGCGGGCTATGTTCATTGAATTTTGGCAGAAACAGGGCGTGAAGCGGGGAGGCAGTTTGGGGGAGGAAATTTTAAGGCACGTTTTATTGTAACGAATTGCTGTTTGCCTGCACTTATCTTATGAGGAGGTGAAAAAGTGGATAAGCAGAAAGCAGAGAAAATGTATGAAGAGAACGTGAAGGCGGTCTACAAGTACCTGTTCTGCTTAACCCATAGTGCAGATTTGGCAGAGGAACTGACGCAGGAGACTTTTTACCAAGCGATGAAAGGGATTGACAGGTTCCGGGGCGAGTGTAAAATATCCGTCTGGCTTTGTCAGATAGGGAAAAGGCTTTGGTATAAAGAATTGGAGCGGCGAAAGCGGAAGGAGGTTCCTTTGTCGGAAGTGACGGAGGAATTTCCGGCTTTCGGGCATGTCGAGAACGACTATCTGCTGAACGTGGAAAAGGTGGAAGTGTTCCGGATGCTTCACCATTTGGAAGATACAACGAGGGAAGTCATGTATCTTAGGCTGGCCGGCGAACTGAGTTTTGCGGAAATCGGAAGCATTATGGGAAAGACAGAGAACTGGGCAAGGGTTACTTTTTACAGAGGCAAACAGAAATTAATGAAAGGAAGAGAAGAATGGGACAACAGTTAGTATGTGATACGGTGAGGGACTTGCTTCCTATGTACATCGACCATTTGACCAGTGATATATCGAATGCGTCGATTGAAGGGCATATCAGTGAGTGTGAAGAGTGCAGGAAAGTGCTGTGGCAAATGAGACAGCCGGTACAGACGGAAACGGCTCCGGAGATAAGGGAGTTTAAGAAATTCCTGAAAAAATCCAAGTTAAGCCTGTTTTACTGGGTTATGGGAGCCGCAGCCGTCATTGCCGTTGTGACTTGCTTTATTGTGAATCTGGCAACGGAGCGGCGGCTTTCCTGGTTCTATATTGTGGCTGCAAGTATCTTTACCGGATATTTTCCTCTCTATCTTGCAGTAAGCAGTTCGGGACACCGGATTCTGAAGATGCTGACGGCACTGGACGGATGTGTATTTTTCCTGCTGGCGGTGATTCAGCTTGTGCTTTATTATCAGATGGGAATCGGCGGTATATGGTTTTGGAAGATCGGCATGCCGGTGACAGTTTTATGGTCCGTGATTGTCTGGTTCGC
Source organism: uncultured Lachnospiraceae bacterium (assembly GCA_910586275.1). Lineage (GTDB taxonomy): Bacteria > Bacillota > Clostridia > Lachnospirales > Lachnospiraceae > Kineothrix. Next base: position 19,421 of record CAJUIM010000034.1, read on the forward strand.
AGTGTTGATTCGGGTAAAGCTTAGGGCAAGCATTCTGACATCGTTAGCAGTGCTTGCATGTTTGGCTGTTCCGGGGAATTTTCTGACCAATGTAATAAGCGGCGTTTACAGTGGGTTTGAGGATTATGCGGCAGACTTTATGCTTAATGGTTTTGGGAATGTGGCTGCGGCAGCGGTGCTGATTTTGGTTGATCTTGCCGTGCATTTCGGGAGGAAGGGAAAGAAAAATCATGGAGAATAGTTACTTTAATGAAGCATTGTCCAATTTTGCCAAAGATTTTGCTTATGGCGGGGCAATCCGCCATCTGGTGGATAAAGGATATACGGCAGATCGGATTATAAGGGAATTTCATTATCCGCTGTCGAGGGAGACGATAGAGAAGATGGTGGCGGATTATCAGAAAGGAAAAGACGCTTAGAAAGCAGTATAACCCACGCTGAAGATTAAGGTTTTCCGTGTGGGTTATACCGGCGTTCCCGGTGATGCCGAGTCAGTCATCGTCATCTGAGTCGGAGGCTTTTTCTAAGGAAAATATAAATTCCGACCCGACGCCTTCCGTGCTTATTACATTAATATGTTCGCCGTGGGCGTGAATGATTTCTTTGGTAATGGAAAGGCCCAGCCCGGTGCCTTTCTTGTCTTTGCCTCTGGAGGCATCGGATTTATAGAAGCGGTCCCAGACAAATTTCAGGTCATCCTTTGGGATGCCGATGCCGCTGTCTTTTACGGAGACATGGACTTTGTTGTTTTTTTCGTTAGTCTCAATCTGGATGACGGAGCCGTTATGGCTGAATTTGATGGCATTGTCCGTCAGATTATAGATAACCTGCTGGATTTTTTCCATATCGGCATTCACATACATGGCCTCACCGGTCAGCACCAATTCTATATTGATTGCTTTTTGGCGGCAGGTGCCTTCGAAAGATGCCGCAGTGCTGCGTATAATCTGATTGATGTCAAAGTCTGTACGGTTGAGGAGTATGCCTTTGGTGTTCAGGTTATTCAATGTAAGGAGACTATTGGTCAGCTTGGTGAGCCGTTCCGTCTCATTCAGCACAATATTCAGATATTTTTCGTACATTTCCGGCGGGATGGTGCCGTCCAGCATTGCTTCCAGATATCCTTTGACGGAGGTGAGAGGAGAACGAAAGTCGTGGGAGACATTTGCCACGAATTTTTTCTGGTCGTCTTCCGAACGGGCAATTTCGCTGGCCATATAGGAAAGGGTGGCTGCCAGATAGCCGATTTCGTCTTCGCTGTCTACCTGAAACTCGTAATGCATATTGCCGCTGGCGTATTGCTCGGTGGCTTCCGTAATCTTGCGCAGAGGCAAATATACCATTTCGGTAAAAAAAATCAGAATAATCAAAGACAGTAAAAATAAAATCACCAGCAGGATATAGGAGATATTCAAGAGGCTGTCGCAGGATGCCTGAATGGCTTTCATAGGGGCATGAATCACCACATATCCTTTTACTTTATAGCTGGAGGCTATGGGGGCGAATACGCTGAGCATGGGCTCGCTGAAGGTGTCAAAGAATGTGCCGGCAGTGTAGTAGGATCCGGCCGTAATCGTCGGGTCAAAATCTTCAATGACAATCTCATTTTCCACATCTAATGGTGCGGAGGAATTCAGCACCATTCTGCCGGAGGGGTTGATGATCCATATGGTGGCCGATAAATAAGTATCCAACGCATCCAGTTGTTTCTTTACGGTATCCAGGGAAGTTTCACTGTTGTATAGGTCGGAAGCATAAGTATTGGCAATCAGCGTTGCTTCCCGGTATAAGGCATCTGCTTTTTCGCGTTTCAGCTGTTCTATGGTCATGCCGGACACAAAGGTTGCCACTACGACAAATCCGAAGAAGCCAAAAATGAAATAGCCAAGCAGAATCTTCAGGTATAGAGTTTTTTTCATGGTTTCCTCCTGTTTCAGAGCGTGTTTGCATATTCCTTCCCGGCATATGTACTACGACGTGCCGTTTCACCACTTTGCGTGATATTTGCACCAAATTCAGGTTACATCCACAGCTATGCGCCCTTCCTTTGGCACAAATCTCCCACAAATTGTGAAGCACGTCTGCCGGAAAGCAATTTTCAGACACGCTCTAGGGAAGGAATGGCTTTCCGGCATAGGCTGTCCGGGTGACTTCAAATTTATATCCCACTCCCCATACGGTAGTGATGCGCCAGTTCGTATGGCTGCTCTCTTCCTCAAGTTTCTCGCGGATGCGTTTAATATGCACATCCACGGTACGGGTGTCGCCGATATATTCATATCCCCATATCTGGTCAAGAAGCTGTTCCCGGGTAAAGACCTGATTGGGAGAGGAGGCCAGAAAATAGAGGAGTTCCAGTTCTTTCGGAGGCATTTCCACGGTCTGGCCGCTGCAGACTACGGAGTAATTGGTCCGGTTAATGATAAGGCCGGGGTATTCCACGCTTTTTATATCGGAGGCCTGAGGGGCGGCAGGAACCGGCTTGTACCGCCGAAGCACCGCCTTTACCCGTGCCACTAATTCTTTGGAGTCAAAAGGCTTCTCCATATAGTCGTCGGCACCAAGTTCCAGTCCCAGTACCTTGTCAAAGATTTCGCCTTTTGCGGAGAGCATAATAATGGGGGTGGGTGATTTCGCCCGGATTTCCCGGCAAACCTGATAACCGTCAATCCCCGGAAGCATAAGATCCAGCAGAATCAGGTTGGGAAGGAAGGAGTCCGCCGCGGTAAGGGCAGATTCTCCGTCGTTTACAATCAATGTCTCAAAACATTCTTTTGTCAGATATAGGGCGATAAGTTCCGCAATGTTGTTGTCATCGTCCACTATTAATATTTTCTGCTTGTTTACCATAGTGCCTCCTGTTTTTGTGCTGTTCCGATATGCTATTGCTTAAATACGGCAATGGTGACGCCTGCGTCCCCCTCGCCGTGTTCGCCGAGACGGAAAGATTCCACATATTTCACTTTTTTCAGATGCCCCTGCACTGCCTTGCGCAGCGCGCCGGTGCCTTTTCCATGTACGATACGCACGCTTGGCAGATGGGCGAGATAAGCATCGTCCAGGTATTTGTCCAGTTCGCAAAGTGCCTCATCCACTGTCTTTCCTAGCAGGTTGATCTCCGTAGATACGCTGTAGGATTTGGACATTCTGATTTTGCTTCCGCCGGAGCGCACTTGGGGCGAGGGTTTGGTAACGGGTGTGTCTTCTATAAGGACGATATCTTTAATGTTTGTCTGGGTGCGGATAATGCCGCACTGCACAAACATGTTTCCTTTATGATCCGGCATGGAACTGACGGTGCCCTTTAAGCCCATGGAGAGGATTTTCACGCTGTCGCCTAATTTCAGCTGGCCGGGTTTTATCTCTTTCCGTGTGGGCTGTTTTTGCTTCAGGGAAAGTTTTTCGCCTTTTTCGGAAATTTTATCTCTTATTTTTTCCCTTGTTTTTTCCAAGTCTTTCATGGAAGCACCGGGACCGGCTTTCTGGAAAACACGGATGGTTTCATCGGCAACTTCTTTTGCCTCTTGTAAAATATCCCGTGCTTTTTCATTGGCCTCCCGTAGAATGCGTTCCCTTGTTTCGTCGATTTTGTCCTGTTTGGCCTGAAGCTGCTCCTTTAAGTGTTTGATTTCTTCCTTGTAAGAAGCGGCTTCCAACCGTTCCTTTTCGATAGTGACTTTACTGTGTTCCAAGTTGGCAATCAGATCTTCAAAGGCTTCATTTTCCTGACTGATCTGTTCCTTGGCTGCTTCGATAATATAATCGGGAAGTCCTAGCTTGGAGGAAATGGCGAAAGCATTGCTTTTGCCGGGAATGCCGATCAGCAGGCGGTATGTGGGCTGCAGGGTATTTACGTCAAATTCACAGCAGGCATTTTCCACATGTTCCGCAGACAGGGCATACACCTTCAGTTCGCTGTAATGGGTAGTGGCCATTGTGCGGATCTGTCTTTTATGAAGGTAGTCGAGAATGGCGATGGCAAGGGCAGCGCCTTCCGTAGGATCCGTCCCTGCGCCTAATTCGTCGAACAGGCAGAGGGAATTGCTGTCCGCATGTTTCAGTATGGATACGATGCTGGTCATATGGGAGGAAAAGGTACTGAGGCTTTGCTCAATACTCTGTTCGTCACCGATATCGGCATATACTTCGGTGAATACGGACAGTTCCGAGCGGTCCAAGGCAGGAATGTGCAGGCCGGCCTGTCCCATCAGCGTAAAAAGGCCTACTGTTTTCAGGGAAACTGTCTTGCCGCCGGTGTTTGGCCCTGTTATGATCAGCAGGTCAAAATCCTGCCCCAGATATATATCAATGGGAACCACTTTCTTTTTGTCCAGCAGGGGGTGTCTTCCTTTTCGGATATTGACACGTCTGTCGGTATTGAAGACCGGTGCGGTGGCATTTTGATCCATGGCAAGGGATGCCTTGGCAAAAATAAAGTCCAAGGTGGTCATAATCTGCTGGTTATTGGAAAGCGCATCCGTATGATCCGCTGCCTGAGCGCTTAAACCCGCCAGGATAATTTCGATTTCTTCCTGTTCTTTCAAGGCCAGTTCTTTCAGGCGGTTGTTCATTTCCACAACGGCCGCCGGCTCGATAAAGAACGTGGAGCCGGTGGAGGACTGGTCATGGATCATTCCGGGTACCTGCCCTTTATGCTCTGCCTTGACGGGAAGGCAGTAACGGTTATTGCGCATGGTGATGACGGCATCCTGCAAATAAGTACGGCAGGAGCCGGCTACCATATTGTTCAGCTGGTTATGGATTCTGTCGTTTGTCAGCATGATATTGCGCCGGATGGATTTCAGGGCAGGGCTGGCATCGTCACTGATTTCTTCTTCGGAGAGGATGCAGCGCCGGATTTCCGTGGAGAGCTGAGTCAGAGGTTCCAGTGCATCAAAAAATGCGTCCAGGGAATCTTTCTGCTCATCGTCCCTTTCACGTCTTCCGTAGGACTTCACCCGGCTGACATTTTCCAGCATGCCGGCAATCTTCAGCAGTTCCGCGGTGGAAAGGGCGGCGCCTACGCTTAAGGATTTGACAGAGTAGCCTATATCTTTATTGCCCCCGAAGGAAGTGGAGCCTTTTTTGAAGAGCCGGGATAAGGCATCTGCTGTCTGCTGCTGGGCTTCGTTTATGATATCTATGTCAGTATGCGGTTTCAGATCCCGGCACAGCTTCCTGCCGGGATCTGAGTTGGCTCTGTCTGTCAGCATTTGAATAATTTTATTGTATTCCAATGTGCGTAATACTTTCTCGTTCATTTTTTTCTCTCTTATTCCTGTTTTATATGCAATGCCGTTAACTTAAGCCGTATAGCGGGCTATGTCACGGCTAAAATGAATGACATTGTGTTTTTTTGTGTGTCCGTGTTTCTTGTACAGTATACCATAAAGGAGGGGAAATGTATAGATGCCGCGATGGCTGTACACGGAAATCCATTTTCGTGATACGCTCCAGAATTAGATTTACATTACGGCGAAAAAAGGATATACTTATAGAGTCGGCGGAAAGGGGAGGGGCGGCGGCCTGATGTCCCCAAGGAAGAAAAGGGGAAGGCAAGGAGCAGGGTAATTGTTTATGGATGAGTTGAAGCGCAGCGGTGAAGAGGCACACGGGAATGAAGTGCAGAAAGCGGATTCTGATTTTATTACCGAGAGGATTAAGCAGCGGCCTGTGAATAAGGTGAAACTGCTGAGACGGACATTGATTACGGCGGCCATGGCAGTGATTTTTTCTTTGGTTGCCTGCCTTACATTTTTGATTTTGGAGCCGGTTTTCAGCAATTGGCTGTATCCGGAGGAGGAACCTGCACCGATAGAGTTCCCTGCGGAAACAGAGGAGATGCTGCCGGAGGATATGATAGCGGATGATTCTCAGATGGAGGAACCGCCGCCGCCGGAGATTAAATTGGAGGACGAACAGATTGCCAAGGTATTGGACAGCCTCACATTAGACTTGGACGATTATTCGTCTATGTATAAACAGATGGCAGAGGTGGCGGCCAATGCGGAAAAGTCTCTGGTGACCGTGACTGGCTCGGTATCTAATGTAGACTGGCTCAATGGCACATATGAGAAGAAAGACCAGACTTCGGGAGTAGTCGTGGCAAAAACAGAGCGGGAAATATTGCTGCTGGTAAATTATGAGAAAATAATCAATGCGGAAAATATCATGGTGACTTTTTATAAGGGAGAGCAGGCGCAGGCGGAGTTAAAAAAGAAAGATGTGAATACAAAGCTGGCGGTTCTTTCCGTGGAATTGGGGAAACTGAAGCCGGAGACGGCCGAGTCGGTGGCGGCGGCGGATTTGGCCGCCAGTTCCAGCAGCCGGGCTTTGATAGGAAATCTTGTGCTTGCGGTAGGCAGTCCGTTGGGAAACGGTGCATCGGTATGCTATGGAGTAGTCACTTCCAACGACAATGCGCTGAATATGGTGGATTCCTGCTATAAACTGCTTACCACGGATATCTATGGAAGCCAGAATGCCTCAGGAATTCTGATTAATGTAAAGGGTCAGGTATTGGGCATTATTGATAATTCCCATAACAGTGAAGATATGAAAAATCTGGTGTCGGCACTGGGCATTACGGAACTGCGGCGGATCATTGAACGGATGAGCAATGAACGGGAGCAGGCATATCTGGGCACTCATGGCATGGATGTCACTTTGGATGCCAACGAAAGTCTGGGCGTGCCTTTCGGGGCATATATAACGGAAATAGAGATGGATTCCCCGGCAATGACGGCAGGAATTCAGGGCGGGGATGTGATCACTGCCATCGGGGAAAAACAGATTGGCACATACACGGACTTAATCAATGCGTTAGCGGAACGGAAACCGGAGGATATTGTTTCTCTTATGCTGATGCGCAAAGGACCCGAAGAATATGTGCAGATGGAAGTGGATGTTACATTGGGTGTTTTGGAATGATGGAGAAACGGACGGTCTGTCAGGCACCGGCAATAATATGGAATGGAAATGAGGTTTATCATGAAATATATAAAGGATTATAAAGAAGGCGACAGAGTATTTGATATTTATTTATGTAAACATAAGCAGTCTGCAGTGACGAAAAACGGAAAAGCATATGATAATGTGATTCTGCAGGATAAGACAGGAACGCTGGATGCCAAAGTATGGGATCCTAATAATCCGGGCATCGGAGATTTTGACACATTGGACTATATTGAAGTATATGGGGATGTGACCAGTTTTCAGAATGCATTACAGGTAAATGTGAAGCGCATCAGGAAGTGTCAGGAAGGGGAGTATGAACCTTCCGATTATCTCCCGGTGAGCAGCAAAGATATTGGGGAGATGTTCCGGGAACTGCTGGGCCTGATCGACAGCATTAAGAATCCTTATTACAACAAGCTGCTAAATGCCTTTTTTACGGAGGATGCAGAATTTGCCAAGGCTTTTCGGGACTCTTCCGCTGCTAAAAGAATTCATCATGGCTTTGTGGGCGGTTTGCTGGAGCATACATTAAGTGTAACCAAATTATGCGATTATCTGTGTACGGTTTATCCGATTCTGAAAAGAGATCTGCTTCTGACGGCGGCAATATGCCATGATATGGGGAAAGTACGGGAGATTTCTCGTTTTCCGGAAAATGATTATACGGATGACGGCCAATTGCTGGGACATATTGTGATAGGGTCGCAGATGGTAGCGGAAAGGGCTGCGAAGATAGAAGGCTTCCCTCATCATCTGCTGACGCAGCTTCAGCACTGCATATTGGCGCATCAGGGAAAGCTGGAGTTCGGTTCGCCTAAAATTCCCGCGCTTATGGAAGCGTTGGCGCTTTATCACGCGGATGATATGGATGCCAAATTGGAAACTTTTAAGGAAATTCTGGAAAATGCCGGTGAAAATAACACCGATTGGCTGGGTTATAACCGGTTGTTTGAATCGAATCTGAGGGCTGCCAGAATAGACTGATTTGCGCCGGGAGTAAGAGACTGATTTCATGGGATTGGCCAGATGCCGCCGGTTGGAATATGTGTGCAGGTAACAGGGAGAGGAACGGGGAATAAGAATGGGATACGCGAAAAATGACATTCTTACGGTGAAAATAGAAGATATGGGAAATGACGGCGAGGGTATAGGGAAGACAGACGGCTATACCCTCTTCGTGAAAGATGCGGTAATAGGGGATACTGTAGGCTGTAGAATTACGAAAGCAAAGAAGAATTATGCATATGCCAGATTGGAGCGGATTCTGGAGCCGTCAAGGGTGAGAGTGGAGCCGCGGTGCAGATTTCACAGACAGTGCGGCGGCTGCCAGATTCAGGCTATGGATTATAAGGCACAGTTGGCATTTAAGCAGAATAAGGTGAAGAATAACCTGATTCGCATAGGGGGCTTTGAGGCGGACTATGTGGAAAAAGTCATGGAACCGATGGTGGGAATGGAGGATTGCTTTCATTACCGCAATAAGGCGCAGTTCCCTATAGGGGAAGACAAACAGGGAAATTTAGCCGCGGGCTTCTATGCAGGACGGACTCATGACATTATAGCGAATACGGACTGCGTGCTGGGGGTGGAGGAAAATAAGGAAATATTGGAATGCATTCTTAATTATATGAAGAACTATCATGTGCCGGCTTACAATGAACAGACAGGTAAGGGGCTGGTGCGTCATGTCTTAATACGGAAGGGGTTTGCCAGCGGGGAAATTATGGTCTGTCTGGTATTAAATGGGAATGGGAATAAGAAAGGGGATTTTCTGCCGGAACAGGACAGGCTGATCAGCGGGCTGAAGAAGGTTCAAGGAATGACAAGCATTTCCGTAAGCATCAATGCGGAACGGACTAATGTAATTATGGGGAAGGAAGTGCATGGGATATGGGGGAAGGATGGGATAACGGATACGATTCATATGGTGGAAACCAAGAACTTTACAAGAACGGGGCAGGGGATTTCTTATTTTATCTCCCCTCTTTCGTTTTATCAGGTGAATCCGGTGCAGACAGAGAAATTATATAGCTTAGTATCGGAATATGCGGGCCTCAGCGGGAGAGAAACGGTCTGGGATGTTTACTGCGGGATCGGGACGATTTCCTTGTTCTTGGCGGGGGCGGCAAAACAAGTTTACGGGGTGGAAGCCGTTCCGCAGGCCATTTCGGATGCCAGAGAGAATGCGGCAAGAAACGGGATCGGGAATGCTGAGTTTTTTGTCGGGAGGGCAGAGGAAATATTGCCGGAGAAGTATGAGAAAGAAGGCGTTTATGCAGAGGTCATTGTAGTGGATCCGCCGCGGAAGGGGTGCGATGCCAAGGTGATTGCGGCTATGCTGCGGATGCGGCCGGAACGGATTGTGTATGTAAGCTGTGATTCGGCAACTTTGGCAAGGGATCTGAAGATGCTGTGTGATGGGGGGTATGAGGTGAGCAGGATTAGGGGGGTGGATCAGTTTTGTCATACGGTGCACGTTGAGACCGTAGTATTGATGTCAAAAGTACAGAAGTAAATACCGAAAAAGG
>CAJUIM010000035.1 GCA_910586275.1 uncultured Lachnospiraceae bacterium
TTTGGCATGAAAATAAATCAGGAAATATATCATCTTATCCATATAGCTGTGCATTACGGGCAGGAGCGAGTTATAACTATTTGCTTGTTGATGGGGTAAGAAGGCTGACGCCTAGGGAAATGCTGCGGCTGCAGGGGTTTCCGGATGAATTTAAAATTGTTGTGTCCGATGCCCAGACTAGGAAACAGGCGGGAAATGCAATTCCGGTCAGTATGGTTGCCAAAGTGATCGAAAAGTTTATACCCTTGGTTTTTGGATGATGTATTTGAAGAGAAAGTGTGTTATACTGTGAAAAATATGTGTCTGGAGGGATAACACATGAATGGGCCGTTAAAAAATTACATATTAAGGTAAAAAAACCGGAATTAATTGATAAGGAAACATTGCTGAAAACCGTAAAGTTTGATAATAGCTGGTATACGGTTATAAGGTAATGGGTATATAAACTGCCGCAGGCAATGAAAACATATTGGCAAAAATTATGTCGGGAACGTATAGTTCCTGCAGAAATGCCAAAAGTAATGGAAGACAATAGCCGTCCGGGCGAAAGAAGGAATGAAATAGGAGAGTAAGATGTGGGAAAAAGGGATGCTCATTTTAGTTACGCCGGCATTGGCGGCGCTGGCTTTTCTGGTGGGGGTAATGGTGCGGGACAGCAGCCGTTTTGCAGCCGTTACTTACCGTATCGTATCGCCGAAGCTGCGGAAGGGCTGCCGTGGGGTAATGCTGTCCGATTTGCATAATAAGGAGTACGGGGAGCATAACCGTAAGCTGGTACGGGCCATAGAGGAGCAGAAACCGGATTTTATATTGATTGCGGGGGACATGGTCACTGCCAATAAGCAAAAGACGCAGACGCGGGTGCCTTTAGATTTGCTCCGCCAGCTGACGAAACGGTATCCGGTATATTACGGGATGGGAAACCATGAATATCGGATGAAGATATTTCCGGAAGATTACGGGGATATGTTTAGGCGTTATGCGGAGGAACTGCGAAGCTGCGGCGTGCATCTTTTGGAAAACGGACGTATCCGGCTGCCGGAATACGGCTTGGAGGTCTGCGGCCTGGAGGCTGAATGGCGTTTTTATAAGAAGTTCCGGCGCAGTCCTATGGCGGGAGAGTATGTGGACAGCCTTTTAGGAAAAAGCAGGACAGACTGCTTGGAGGTGCTGCTTGCCCATAACCCGGATTATTTTAAGCAGTATGCCGCATGGGGGGCGGATTTGGTGTTGGCAGGGCATGTGCACGGGGGCATGGTGCGGCTGCCCGGGCTTGGCGGTGTTATTTCTCCTTCCGTGCATTTTTTCCCTAAATATGACGGCGGGCTGTTTGAGGAATACGGAAGCCGGATGATATTGGGGAGAGGGCTGGGGGCGCATACGATTCCTGTCCGGCTGTTTAACCCGGGAGAACTGGTGGTGGTGGATTTTGTGGCGGACAGCGGCGCGGCAGCAAAATAATAACTTGAAATTATCCGCATTTATATGTAGAATAGTAAATGCGGTTTTGAGTATGGCATGCTGTGCGGGGGCGGCAGGAAAGGCGGGATGTAATGGCGATACCGGTAAAATTGGAAGTGTTTGAAGGGCCGTTGGATCTGCTGCTTCATTTAATTGAAAAAAATAAGATAGATATATACGATATTCCGATTGTGGAAATAACGGAGCAATATTTGGATTATATCCGTCAGCTTGAGACGGAGGATATGAATGTAGTCAGTGAATTTCTGGTGATGGCTGCCACTCTGATTGACATTAAATGCCGTATGCTGCTTCCGAAGGAAGTGAATGAAGAAGGCGAGGAGGAGGATCCAAGGGCAGAACTGGTACAGAAGCTATTGGAGTATAAGATGTATAAGTATATGTCTTTGGAACTTCGGGACAGGCAGGTGGATGCCGGGCGTGCGCTGTACCGGGAACAGCATTTGCCCAAAGAGGTGGCAGGTTATCGGCAGCCCATTGATTATAAGGCATTGTTGGCGGATGTGGACTTGAGAAAACTGCACGACGTTTTTCAGTTTATCATGAAGCGGCAGGAGGATAAAATAGATCCCGTAAGGAGCACTTTCGGCAACATTGAAAAAGACGAAGTGGACATGGACATGAAAACCGTCTATGTGGAACAGTATATGAGGACGCATAAACGGTGCAGTTTCCGCAGTTTATTGGAAAAGCAGCATAGCAAGATGGAGATAATCGTGACGTTCCTTGTGGTGCTGGAGATGATGAAGACGGGGCTGATTGATATCGAACAGCAGGATATCTGCGGAGATATCATAATTACATATAAATAGTTTTCGGGTTGTGCATTGATTTGTCTCAAAGGAAGGAGTCGTAGCGGGCTGCGCTGACTGAATTTGGGGCAAAAATTGCGTAAAGCGGTAAGAGTTCCTGCATCGATTTGCAGACTGCAGGAAGGATGGGCAGGAAATACCTTGCGGCATGGACCGGGAAAAGACAGGCAATAGTCATGACAGATAGTAATAGTCAGGAAAGATATGCAATAGGCAGGAAAGATAGGTAGAGAGTGTGAAGAAAGAGCGGGCAGAAGCCGTTTTGGAGGCGGTTTTATTTACGATGGGCGATTCGGTAGAGGTGGCAAGACTGGCAGAGGTCATCGAAGAAGACGTAAGCAGGACGAAAAGCATATTGAAGGGGATGAAGGCGCGTTATAAGGAAGAGGGCAGGGGCATTATGCTGATCGAACTGGAAGAGTCGGTGCAGCTTTGCACAAAGCCGGATATGTATGAATATTTGGTAAAGATTGCCAGCACTCCGAGAAAATATGTGCTGACGGATACCTTGATGGAGACTTTGTCCATTATTGCCTATAAGCAGCCTATCACAAAGCTGCAGATTGAGAAAATACGGGGGGTAAGCTGTGACCATGCGGTGAACCGGCTGGTAGAGTTCGGGCTGGTTTCCGAAGTGGGCAGGATGGATGCGCCGGGGCGGCCGCTGCTGTTCGGGACGACGGAAGAGTTCCTGAGGAGTTTCGGGGTGAAATCTCTGGAAGAACTGCCGGAATTGAGTGCGGTGCAGCTGGAAGAGTTTAAGCAGCAGGCGGAATCGGAGGTACAGCTGCAGCTGGATGTCTGAAAAAATTTTTTTTCTAATTTTTCCTGTAGGGTCATAAGATATTATAAACGGCGAGGCCGGCGGAAGTTCCGGGAGGACAGTGCCGGGAGGCGGGAGTGAAGGAAAGTTGGGAATGAAGCGGTTCTGGGCAGGGAATAACGGGAAGAAGGATGCGGAAAGAAGGGAAGGGGAGAAAGGAAAGCGGAAGAGAGCGGCATTGGCCGTTATGTGTGCCGTGCTGCTGCTGGCGGGCGTAGGAGAGTCAGGGAATGCGCGGGCAGATATTTTTGAGGCAGAGAACGGAGGGGAGGGCAGCGGAAAGGAGGACGGCACGCAGCTGCAGCTGTATTCCAAAGCCGCAGTCCTAATGGATGCGGACTCTGGCCGGGTTCTTTATGGAAAGAATGAGGATGAGAAGCTTCCCATGGCAAGCACTACGAAAATTATGACTTGCATTCTGGCGTTGGAGAATGGAGATATGGAGGATGCGGTGACAGTCTCGGCTTATGCGGCGGCACAGCCGAAAGTGCATCTGGGGATGTACCAAGGCCAGGAGTTCAGGCTGGGGGATTTATTGTATTCTCTGATGCTGGAGTCGCATAATGACGCGGCGGTGGCCATAGCGGAGCATGTGGGCGGCAGCGTGGAAGGTTTTGCGGATATGATGAACCGGAAGGCAGAGGAGATTGGATGTGAAGATACTTTCTTCATTACGCCTAACGGGCTGGATGCGTCGGCGGGCGGAGAAGGGAAAGTGCATTCCACTACGGCGGCGGATTTGGCGCGGATTATGAAATATTGTATCGGCGAATCGCCTAAGAGCGGGGAGTTTCTGGAAGTCACAAGAACGCAGAGCTATTCGTTTACCGATACGGAGGGGAAGCGGAGTTATTCCTGCAATAACCACAATGCATTTCTGGGCATGATGGAGGGGGCGCTTTCCGGGAAAACGGGTTTTACCAATAATGCCGGCTACTGTTATGTGGGGGCGCTCAGAAGGGACGGCAAGACCTTTGTGGTGGCGCTGCTTGCCTGCGGATGGCCGAACCATAAGAGTTATAAATGGAGCGATACAAAGCAGCTGATGTCTTATGGGCTGGAAAATTATGAATATAGGAATGTATATGAGGAAACAGTGCTGCAGCCGGTTTTGGTGGAGGGAGGCATACCTGACAGCGGGAAACCTTATGACGAGGCATACCTGCAGGTGGGAACGGAAGAGGAGGACAGGGAGATTAACGTCCTTCTGAAAGAAGGGGAGAAGGTGGAGAAGAATGTGCTGCTGCCGGAAAGGCTGACGGCTCCCGTGGAGAAAGGAAAGCAGGTAGGGACCGTGAATTATTATCTGAACGGGGAACTGCTGCGGGAATATCCTGTGCTGACGGCGGAGGATATGGGACGGCTGGACTTTGCCTGGATGCTGCATTATATATGGAAACAATACTCTCTGTAAATTTGTTGCTAAAATTTTAACAAATTATTTAGAAAAAGAAAAAAATTTCTAGGCGATTGAAAAATTTTGTGTTATACTATTATGGTATGATTACGTTTTGATTTATTTAATATAAAATGGAGGGCTGAAAAATGAGTACTACTTCACAAGCGAGTCAAAGAATCAATGCTTTACTCGACGAAAACAGTTTCGTTGAAATAGGAGCGCTCGTAACAGCAAGGGCGACGGATTTCAACCTGAAACAGACAGACACTCCTTCTGACGGTGTCATTACCGGCTATGGAGTTATCGACGGCAATCTTGTGTATGTTTATAGTCAGGATGCTTCCGTGCTGAACGGAACCGTCGGCGAGATGCATGCAAAGAAAATTGCGAACCTCTACGATCTGGCAATGAAAACAGGGGCTCCTGTCATAGGCCTGATTGATTCCGCAGGCCTCAGGCTGCAGGAAGCTACGGATGCTTTGAACGGTTTTGGCGGGATTTATATGAAACAAGTGAACGCTTCGGGTGTGATTCCCCAGATTACGGCTATCTTCGGGACATGCGGCGGCGGCCTTGCGGTTGTGCCGGGCCTCACCGATTTCACTTTTATGGAAGAGAAGAAAGCGAAATTATTTGTGAATTCCCCCAATGCAATTGACGGGAATGAGATTTCCAAGTGCGATACTTCCTCTGCGGCTTTCCAGAGCGGGGAGGCAGGGCTGGTGGATGTGGTTGCGTCAGAATCCGATGTGCTGGCGCAGATCAGGGAATTGGTATCCCTGCTTCCGGCCAATAATGAAGACACTATGTCGTATACGGAATGTACGGATGACCTGAACAGGATATGTGAGGGATTGGAAAACTGTGCAGGGGACACTTCCATTGCGCTTTCTCAGCTTTCCGATCATGGCATGTTCTTTGAGACAAAGAGAAATTATGCGAAAGATATGGTGACAGGCTTTATCAGGCTGAACGGAGCGACGGTAGGGGCTGTGGCCAACCGTACGGAAGTTTACGGGCAAGACGGGAAAGTGTCGGACAAGTTCGATGCGGTACTTTCACCGGAAGGATGCGAGAAAGCGGCAGACTTCATTGCGTTCTGCGATGCTTTTGACATTCCTGTTTTGTCGCTTACCAATGTAAAGGGATATGCTTCCACAAAATGCGCAGAGAAGAAAATGGCAAAAGCGGCTGCACGGCTTACATATGCTTTCGCGAACGCTACCGTTCCGAAAGTAAATGTAATTACGCAGAAAGCGATGGGCAGCGCATATGTGGCAATGAACTCCAAGGCAATCGGGGCGGATATCACGATTGCATGGCCGGATGCGGAAGTCGGCACGATGGATGCGAAACTGGCTGCCAAGATTATCTGTGACGGACAGGGCGCAGAAGCCATTGACGCATGTGCAAAAGAATATGCGGCTCTTCAGGGCAGTGCGGTAAGCGCGGCGAAGAGAGGGTATGTGGATCAGATCGTGGCACCGGAGGACACGAGAAAATATGTAATCGGTGCATTTGAAATGTTATATACAAAGCACGAAGAACGTCCGGCGAAAAAACATGGTACAGTTTAGAAAGGATGCTGCTTAATATGAAAAAATGGTTGTTGATATTAGGTATGATTACCTGTATCCTTGGCATGGGCGCATGCGGAGACGAGCAGACGGATTATGAAAGGGATGACATCACAAAGGAAGAAGCCATGGATATCGGCGAACAAGTGGTGGAAATGATGATAGCGTTCTGCTCCGATGAATATAAGGACTACAGAGCGCAGCTGGAAGAGCAGAGCGCTGTGTATGCTGCCGCACTGAGCAGTTGGGAGAGCGCACAGGCCGATATGGGCGAGTATATCGGAGTATTGGAAAAATCGGCACAGCTGAGGGAGGACGGAGTTACCATTAATTTAAAACTGGACGGTTCCGACCATGATGCCAATATGGAAATTATTCTGGACGATAAACTGGCAGAAAAGAGCATTACTACCAATGTGGAATATTCTGCCGGAGAACTGATGAAAAAAGCCGGGCTGAACACTCTTCTCGGAATGGGAACCGTGTTTGTCATCCTGATTTTGATCAGCATAATTATTTCCTGCTTTAACTTCATTCCGAAGATTCAGGCGGCGTTCTCAAAGAAACAGCCGCAGGCCGGAAAAGAAGCGATGGAAGCTAAGGTTGAGAATGCAATTGCACAGATTGTGGAGAAAGAAGAGTTATCCGATGACCTTGAACTGGTGGCAGTAATCGCGGCGGCAGTGGCAGCCAGCGAAGGCGCTGTTTCTACCGATGGTTTTGTTGTAAGATCGATCAGAAAAAGAAAATTCTAGGAGGAAATGAAAATGAAAAATTATACCATTACCGTAAACGGAAACGTATATGATGTTGTAGTAGAAGAAGGAGCATCCACAGGAGCGCCTGCGGCAGTTCCCGCCGCTCCTAAGGCAGCGCCGAAAGCAGCGCCTGCGGCAGCACCGAAAGCACCCGCAGCAAGCGGTGCGGCCGGAAGCATCCGTGTGGAAGCCGGTGCAGCCGGAAAAGTATTTGCAATCGAGGCAAAGGTTGGCCAGGCTATGAAGAAAGGTGATACCGTAGTCGTAGTGGAAGCTATGAAGATGGAAATTCCTGTTGTTGCACCGCAGGATGGCACAGTGGCAAGCATTGACGTAACAGTTGGCGATGCGGTGGAAGCAGGAGCATTGCTTGCTACATTGAACTAAGGCAAAAGGACAGGACATAGACGTGACGACTGTTCGTTTGTGTAATGATTCGTTTGTTAACAACAGGAGGTCAAAGTAATGGATTATATTGCAAATACATTAGACAATCTAATACATCAGACGGCTTTCTTCAACTTATCCTGGGGAAATTACCTGATGATTGTAATAGCTTGTGTATTTCTTTACCTTGCTATCGCAAAAGGCTTTGAGCCGTTATTGCTGACACCGATAGCATTCGGTATGCTGCTTGTTAATATTTATCCCGATATTATGGTGAGTATTGAAGACTCTGCCAACGGGGTGGGCGGCCTACTGTATTATTTCTATCTTTTGGACGAATGGGCAATCCTGCCCTCCCTTATATTCATGGGAGTAGGCGCCATGACGGATTTCGGTCCTCTGATTGCCAATCCGAAGAGTTTCCTTTTGGGTGCGGCTGCTCAGTTCGGTATCTTTGCCGCATATTTCGGTGCAATCGCTTTCGGGTTCAATGATAAGGCGGCTGCGGCTATTTCCATTATCGGCGGTGCGGATGGCCCTACATCCATTTTCCTGGCCGGCAAGCTGGGGCAGACGGCTCTTCTCGGGCCGATTGCGGTGGCGGCATATTCCTATATGTCCCTAGTGCCGATTATCCAGCCCCCGATTATGAAGCTGCTGACAACGGAAGAAGAGCGGAAGATTAAGATGGCACAGCTCCGTCCGGTATCCAAGCTGGAGAAGATTCTGTTCCCTATTATCGTTACAATCGTAGTCTGCCTGATTCTGCCTACAACGGCTCCGTTAGTAGGTATGCTGATGCTTGGTAACCTGTTCAGGGAGTCCGGCGTGGTAAGGCAGCTGACGGATACGGCATCCAATGCGCTTATGTACATTGTAGTTATCCTGCTTGGCACGTCTGTAGGCGCGACCACAAGTGCGGAAGCTTTCCTGAATCTGGAAACGATTGAGATCGTAGTGCTTGGTCTGGTTGCGTTTGCATTCGGTACGGCAGCAGGTGTATTATTCGGTAAGATTATGTGTGTGGCAACCCATGGAAAAGTAAACCCGCTGATCGGTTCGGCCGGCGTGTCTGCGGTTCCCATGGCAGCCAGGGTATCCCAGAAGGTGGGTGCGGAAGCGGATCCTACCAATTTCCTGCTGATGCATGCAATGGGTCCTAACGTAGCCGGCGTTATCGGTACGGCAGTTGCGGCCGGAACGTTTATGGCAGTATTCGGAGTATTTTAAAAGACTGTAAAGGCAGTTCAGAATTGGAATAAAAGAGTAACCGTCCGGCTGCTGGAAGGACGGTTACGGAACTGGAATAGGAGGAATATAAAATGTCACAACAGGCGAAAAAACCGATTGGAATTATGGAAACCGTTCTCCGTGATGCACATCAGTCTTTGATTGCCACGAGAATGCCTACCGAAATGATGCTTCCAATCATTGATAAAATGGATAAAGTCGGCTACCATGCAGTGGAATGCTGGGGCGGCGCTACATTCGATGCTTCTCTCCGTTTCTTAAAGGAAGATCCGTGGGAGAGACTTCGGAAATTAAGGGACGGCTTCAAGAATACGAAGCTGCAGATGCTTTTCAGAGGACAGAATATTTTAGGCTACCGTCCTTATGCGGACGATGTAGTAGACTATTTCGTGGAGAAATCAATTGCCAACGGCATTGACATTATCCGTATTTTCGACTGCCTGAATGACCTCAGAAATCTTCAGGAGGCAGTAAATGCTACCAATGCCGTAAAGAAGAGAGAGGGCAGGGGGCATGCACAGGTGGCTCTTTCTTATACGCTGGGCGATGCCTATACCTTGGATTACTGGGTAGACATGGCAAAGAAGATTGAGGCGATGGGAGCGGATTCCATCTGCATTAAGGATATGGCCGGCTTGCTTGTGCCTTATAAGGCAACGGAAATGATTTCCGCCATGAAAGCGGCAACCAAGCTTCCGATTCAGCTGCATACCCACTATACATCCGGCGTTGCCAGCATGACTTACATGAAAGCGGTAGAGGCCGGCGTGGATGTGATTGACTGTGCGATTTCTCCGTTTGCTATGGGTACTTCACAGCCGGCAACGGAAGTTATGGTAGAGACTTTCAAGGGAACGCCTTATGATACAGGCTATGACCAGAATATTTTGGCGGAAATCGCGGATTATTTCAGGCCGTACAGGGACGAATGCCTGGCAAGCGGTCTGCTGAACCCGAAGGTAATGGGCGTGGATATCAAGACTCTGCTGTATCAGGTACCGGGCGGAATGCTTTCCAACATGGTAAGCCAGCTGAAAGAGCAGAATGCGGAAGACAAATATTACGATGTGCTTAGGGAAATCCCGGCAGTGCGTAAAGATTTGGGTGAGCCGCCGTTAGTTACCCCTTCTTCCCAGATTGTGGGTACACAGGCTGTGTTCAATGTATTGATGGGCGAACGTTATAAGATGGCCACCAAGGAGACAAAGGCAGTTCTCCGCGGTGAGTACGGTCAGACCGTTAAGCCTATGAATCAGGAAATAATTGACAAAGTTATTCCCGGTGAAAAGAGAATTACCTGTCGTCCGGCGGATTTAATTGAAAATGAGTTGGATAAACTGGAAGCAGAGATGAAGGAATGGAAACAGCAGGATGAAGACGTACTTTCCTATGCTCTGTTCCCGCAGGTTGCTACCGATTTCTTCAAATACCGTCAGGCACAGCAGCAGAAGGTGGATATGACTCAGGCAGATACCAAAAATGGGGCATATCCGGTATAAATAACATAGAATGAAATAAGTGCAGGCAAGTCATTTTGCCGAAAAAAACGTATCAGTACATCCGTGTGCTGATACGTTTTTTTTTGCCAAATGACTTGCCTGCATTTCCGATTGCACAGGTCAAAAATCCTCAGCGTAGCCCGCTGCGTCTACGTTTTTTTGACCGGCACACTCAGAAAAGCATTCTGCGTGATTGATCCAGTTATTTGTCCAACGATGTACTGGCATCGGATCTGCGACGTGCCGTTTCACCGCTTGGCCTGAGATTTGTGACGCACATCTGTCGGAAAGCAATTTTCAAACATGCCCGAAGGCTGTTTTTTATATATTTTTACCAGAAACAGGGAGAATTGCGGATAAAAATTGTCTTATCTATATACTTGTGAAATGGCGGTAATTGTAGTAAAATAATTAGCAGTGTATGATTGTATACAATTATCCAATGCTGATCGGTATCCAATGCTATTTATCAATCAAGGATTCCGCAGCAGAGAACAGGACATTAGGCTTGACGGCCGAAGGTGGGCCGCAGTGACTTGGCTTGCTGTCCGGTGGAAGCAATAAAACAGCAGAGGATAGAATCACATAGCTTTGGAATGGAGGACAATATGAAAGCATACAAAGAGATGAGCAGAGAGGAACTTCTGTCACTGAAGGATGAATTGGAAAAGCAGTTTGCGGATGCGAAAGGTAAGGGACTGAAACTGGATATGTCCAGAGGAAAGCCGGGCTTGGAACAGCTGGATATGACAATGGATATTATGGATGTCCTCGATTCCAAAGCAGATATGAGATGTGAGCAGGGTGTGGACACAAGGAATTACGGTCTTATGGACGGTATTTCGGAGGCAAAACATCTGATGAGCGATATGATGGGCGGAATTCCGGCGGAAAATGTAATTGTATACGGCAATTCCAGCCTGTCCATTATGTATGATACCATTTCCCGCTGTGTGACCCACGGTGTATTGGGCAGCACGCCTTGGTGCAAGCTGGATAAAGTAAAGTTTCTCTGCCCGGCTCCGGGATATGACAGGCATTTTTCAATTACGGAATTGTTCGGAATAGAGATGATAACCATTCCTATGACTTCCGAAGGGCCGGACATGGACTTGGTGGAAAAATATGTATCGGAAGACCCGGCGGTAAAAGGTATTTGGTGTGTGCCTAAATATTCCAACCCGCAGGGCATCACATATTCGGATGAGACAGTGCGGAGATTTGCAGCCCTTAAGCCTGCGGCAGAAGACTTCCGTATATTCTGGGACAACGCATATTCCATCCATGATTTATACGAGGAGGACCGGGATGACCTGCTGGAGATTCTGAGTGAGTGCGAGAAGGCCGGAAATCCGGATATCGTATATGAATTCAGTTCTCTGTCCAAGGTTACGTTTTCCGGCGCCGGAATTGCCGCTTTTGCAGCTTCCAAGAAAAACGTGGAGGAAACGAAGAAGTTTATGGCGGTTATGACAATCGGCTATGATAAGATTAATCAGCTTCGCCATGTGAGATATTTTAAGAATGTGGAAGGATTAAAGGCACACATGCAGAAACATGCGGCTATTCTGCGGCCCAAGTTTGAGGCGGTGCTTCGCGTGCTGGACAAAGAACTGGAAGGCCTTGGCATAGGAGAGTGGACCAGGCCCTGCGGCGGTTACTTTATCTCTTTTGAAGCGATGGAGGGATGCGCAAAGGCAATTGTGGAAAAATGTAAGGAAGCGGGCGTTGTCATGACAGGCGCGGGGGCAACTTTCCCATACGGAAAAGACCCCAAGGACAGCAATATCCGCATTGCCCCTACCTTCCCTAATTCGGAGGAACTGGCGGCAGCGGCAGATTTGTTTGTGCTCTGCGTGAAATTGGTCAGTGTGGAGAAGATATTGGCTGCATTCTGATTTTATCAAAGAATATTGATTTCGCGGGGCATGTCTGAAAATTGCATGGATCAGATGGGTCAGCGGATAGGGGGACACACGGTTTGGCGCCGAGGCATCAAACCGTGTGTCTTCTTGTCCGCTGAAGGTAAAGGGTAAGGAAATTTGTGTCTTTCTTTTAATGTCGATTTATGGTATCATAAAGTGAAAATATCTTGGCAGTAAAGAGTCGCTGTGATTCGATTTTTGCAGGGAATGACGGAATAGATGTAAAATAATGGCTGGAATAACGGTGGCAGAAAGGAAGAGGAAATAGCAGATGGCAGAGAAAAAAATTATGCTGGGCAATGAGGCAATCGCCAGAGGGGCCTATGAGGCAGGAGTGAAGGTTTCGGCGGCTTATCCGGGCACGCCCAGTACGGAAATCAGTGAAAATATAGTGAAATATAAGGAAATATATGCAGAATGGTCACCCAATGAAAAAGTGGCCATGGAAGTGGCTATAGGGGCTTCCGTCAGCGGCGTACGCGCCATGGCATCCATGAAGCATGTGGGGGTGAATGTGGCCAGTGACCCGCTGTATACGGCATCTTATACGGGAGTGAACGGAGGCCTGGTATTGGTTGCGGCAGACGATCCGGGGCTGTACAGTTCCCAGAATGAGCAGGATACCCGATGTGTGGCAAGGGCGGCACAGGTGCCGGTATTGGAGCCTTCGGACAGTCAGGAAGCCAAAGACTTTATGAAATTTGCCTTTGAGATAAGTGAAAAATATGACACTCCCGTGATACTTCGGACAACGACGCGCCTTTCCCATTCGCAGGGGACTGTTGTGCTGGAGGAACGGGAAGAGGTTCCGGATAAAGTGTATGAACGTAATATAGGGAAATATGTGATGATGCCGGCAATGGCCAAGAACAGGCATGTCTATGTGGAAAAACGCATGGAGGCCATGGCGGAGGATGGCTGCGGTTTTCCTGTGAACCGGGCGGAGTATAAGGATAGTTCCATTGGCTTTATTACCAGCGGGATTCCTTACCAGTATGTGAAGGAAGTATTTCCGGATGCCTCCGTGCTGAAGCTTGGCATGGTGCATCCCCTTCCGAGGAAGTTAATTGAAGAGTTTGCCTCCAAGGTGGAACGGCTGTACATATTTGAGGAATTGGAGCCTGTGATTGAGGAGCAGGTAAAGTCTTGGGGCATACAGGCAGAGGGCAAGGAAATCTTTACCAGACAGGGCGAATATAGCGCAAATATGCTGCGGCGTGCCTTGCTGGAGGAAAGTGCGGAAGCGGAAGCGCCGGCTAAGGTTCCGGCACGTCCACCCATCTTATGTCCGGGCTGTCCTCACCGCAGCGTATTTTCCGTATTGAATAAGCTGAAGATCCATGCGGCAGGCGATATTGGCTGCTATACTTTGGGCGCAGTGGCGCCTCTTAGCGTGATTGATACTACCATCTGCATGGGAGCCAGCATTTCTTCGCTGCACGGCATGGAAAAGGCCAGGGGAAAAGAGTTTGTGAAAGACTGGGTGGCGGTGATTGGCGATTCTACATTTATGCATACCGGCGTGAATTCTTTGATGAACATGGTTTATAATCAAGGGACAGGGACTGTCATGATTGTGGATAACTCCACCACAGGGATGACGGGGCATCAGGATCATGCGGCCACGGGAAAGACGCTGAAAGGGGACGTGGTACCGGCTATCAGCATATATAAATTCTGCAAGGCCATCGGCATCGAGCATGTGGTGGAAGTCAATGCCTTTGACTTAAAGGAACTGGAAAAGGTCATCCGGGAAGAGACGGCAAGGGATGAAGTGTCGGTGATTATCACGAAATCTCCCTGTGTGCTCCTGAAAGGGAATGTGTTCCCGGACAAATGTGTCCCGCTGCCGGAGAAGTGTAAGAAATGCGGTGCCTGTTTAAGACCCGGCTGTCCGGCGCTTACCAAGAAAGAAGACGGGACGGTTGCAATTGATGAGACAATGTGTAACGGATGCGGCCTTTGCATGCAGCTGTGTCCTTTCGGAGCCATTGAAAAACAGCCGAGATAAAAGGACAGTGGGAGGATAAGCAAAATGACGACAAAGAGTATTATGATAGTGGGAGTAGGCGGACAGGGAACATTGCTGACCAGCCGTATTCTGGGCGGGATTACCAGTGCGGCAGGCTATGACGTGAAATTGTCGGAAGTTCATGGAATGGCACAGAGGGGAGGCAGTGTGGTAACTTTTGTCCGGTATGGCGATCAGGTGCGGGAGCCTATTGTGGAAGAGGGGCAGGCGGATCTGCTGATAGCCTTTGAGCGGCTGGAGGCACTCAGGTATGCACATTTCCTGAAAAAAGACGGGGTGCTGATTATCAATGATTGGCGGATCGATCCGATTACGGTAGTGACGGGTGCGGCGGAGTATCCGGAAAATATCATAGAAGAATTGCGCAGGAAACATAAAGTATTCACGGTCAATGCCATGGAAGAAGCATTGAAGCTGGGAAATGCCAAGGCTTTCAATGTGATTGTCTTAGGCATGGCGGCAAGGCATATGGACTTTACGAAGGAGGATTGGCTGAAAATAATAGAACAGACTGTGCCGCCCAAAACAGCAGAAATTAACCGGCAGGCATTTTTAGCAGGGTATGGGGATTGCTGACCGTTCGATGATATATGCACGGCAGAAGGCTTTGCGGGGATATTCGGCAGGGAAAGCGGACAGGGGGAAGGCTATGATTTGGGATAAGACGAAAGAATGTATGGGCAGGGAGGAAATGCTGGCTCTGCAGGGGGAACGGCTGGCTAGGACAGTGAGGCTGGTATACCATAATGTGCCTTTTTACCGAAGGAAAATGCAGAACATGGGAATCGGGCCGGATGATATACGGGGAGTGGAGGATTTGTGCAAACTGCCCTTTACCACAAAAGAGGATATCCGCAGCAATTATCCTTTTGGGCTGCTGGCCGTCCCCCAGTCCGAGATTGCCAGAATCCATGTTTCCCGCGGCATTATGGGAAAGGCGATGCCTATAGGGTATACAAAACAGGACTTGGCTGTATGGAGCGAATGTATGGCAAGGGCGCTTACAATGGCCGGTGTGGGAGCCGATGATATTCTGCAGATCGCGCATGGTACCTTTGCGGAGGAATTGGGCATTCACGGAGGAGCGGAGAAGGTGGGGGCTGCAGTGCTTCCCATATCCATCCGCAATGCAAATAAACTGGCCGGCATTTTGGTGGATTTCGGCATAACGGCAATTGCATGTACTCCTTCGTATCTGCTGTATCTTGCAGAAACGTTGGAGTCCGGCGGCGAAACGGATATGGTTAAGTTAAAAACCGCAGTCTGCGGCGCGGAACTATGGACGGAGAGGATGAGGAAACAGATCGAGGACAAGCTGCATATCCGTGTTCACGATATTTACGGGCTGCCGGAAATCATGGAGCCAGGCATGGCATGCGACTGTGAATGCCATGCGGGACTGCATGTATACGAAGACCATTTCCTGCCGGAAATTATTAACCCGGAGACTTTGCGGCCTCTGGCGGACGGGGAAACGGGAGAATTGGTATTTACCACGATTACAAAAGAAGGATTTCCGCTGCTGCGCTATCGAACCAGAGATCTGACCAGCCTTACCCGTGAAGCATGTGCATGCGGCAGGACGCTGCCCCGAATCGGCAGATTCAGAGGCCGTTCCGACGATATGCTGATTATACGGGGCATTAACGTATTTCCTTCACAGATTGAGGCAGCCCTTTCTGAGGCCACCGGGACGGTGCCTCATTATAGGATGATTGTGGAACGGACGGAGAATTTGGATACTCTGGAAGTGCAGGTAGAGGCAGGGGAAAAGTTCTTTTCCGATGAGATAAAGGAAATGGAGAAGCTTTCCTGTAAAATCGGCGATGCCATACAGCAGACCATCGGCCTTGCCGTAAAAGTGAAGCTGGTTGAGCCCAAGAGCATTGAAAGAAGCATGGGAAAGGCTGTGCGGGTGGTTGACAGGAGAAAATTGTTCTGACGGCATGGAGGCGGAGTTTTACTGCCGATACAGATGGTGATGGTTATAAGGCATATTCCGGCAACGGCGTGGCTGGGAGGAATTTTGATTTCAGGCCGGGTGATAATATGGGATGGGGGAAGAACTATGAAGCAATTGTCTGTTTTTTTGGAAAATAGAACGGGTCGTTTGGAGGACGTTGTGACGGTACTGAGGAACAACGGAGTGAGCATCTTATCCTTAAGCCTTGCCGACACCAAGGAATTCGGTATGCTGAGACTTTTGGCAGACCGTCCGGATATGGCTTACAATGCATTGAAACGGAACGGTTTTTCCTGTGGGCTTACGGATGTGCTGACAGTGCGGCTGGCGGATAGGACGGGTATGCTTCAGGAACTCATGGCGGAATTTTCCGGCGCGGGCATCAATGTGGAATATATGTATACATGGCCGTCAGAAGGAGGCAGCGGGGAGTCCGGTGCCGCAAGCAATATGGCTGTTGTGCTTAAAACTTCGGATATGGCGCTGACAGAAAAGATTCTGGCCGAAAAGTTTCGGAAATTTATGCTTGACATTAATTAAGAAGCAAGGTATACTGATTTGGTTAGAGGATTGAAAGACAGCACTTTTAAACCGGTGTTGTCTTTTTTCGCCATATGGCAGGAGAGTATAAATTGGTGGGGAACCGGGGGGTTCCGCAGGCAACTTTGAAGTAATATTGTATAGTTTTCAGTCACGGAAACAGGATAGGAGATTCATGGACAGTACAGAACAGCAAATCAGTTACAAGGAATCGGGGATTGACGGAAGAATCATAAAGGCAGTGGAGGAAATGGGGTTTGAATATATGACCCCTATTCAGGCAGAGGCAATTCCCATTATGCTGGAGGGCAAGGATTTAATCGGACAGGCACAGACAGGCACAGGAAAGACAGCGGCTTTCGGGATTCCGCTGATTCAGGGAGTCGATCCCGAGAGTAAGGCACTGCAGGCTATTATATTATGCCCTACCAGAGAATTGGCCATGCAGGCGGCAGAGGAGTTACGGAGGTTTGCAAAATATATTCACGGGCTCAAGGTGCTTCCGGTATACGGCGGACAAGATATCTCGCGGCAGATCAGGGCATTGGCCGGCGGGGTGCAGATTGTGGTGGGCACTCCGGGGCGGGTAATGGACCATATGCGCCGCCATACGTTAAAAACCGCACAGGTAAGGACGGTAATTTTGGACGAAGCGGATGAAATGCTGAATATGGGCTTCCGGGAAGATATCGAAACGATATTGAAGGATATGCCTGAGGAGAGGCAGACAGCATTGTTTTCCGCTACTATGCCGAAGCCGATTCTGGAAATTACGAAGGAATATCAGAAGCCGGATGCGGAATATCTGAAGATGACGCCTAAGGAAATAACGATTTCCTTAGTAAAACAGTCTTATTATCAAGTACAGCGCAAGGATAAAGAGGAAGTTCTTTCACGGCTTCTGGATTATTACCATCCGAAGCGTTCGCTGATTTTCTGCAATACGAAGCGTATGGTGGATGAACTGACAGAGCATTTAAAGGATAGGGGATATCAGGCAGAAGGGCTGCACGGAGACTTAACGCAGGGGCAGAGGGATACGGTAATGAACTTATTCCGCGGCGGCAGGACGGCTATCCTGATTGCTACCGATGTGGCGGCAAGGGGCATTGACGTGGATGATGTGGAAGCCGTATTTAACTATGACGTTCCGGAAGATATCGAATATTATGTGCATCGTATCGGCCGTACCGGCAGGG
Organism: uncultured Lachnospiraceae bacterium; assembly: GCA_910586275.1. Classification (GTDB taxonomy): domain Bacteria; phylum Bacillota; class Clostridia; order Lachnospirales; family Lachnospiraceae; genus Kineothrix. The sequence continues at coordinate 17,648 of CAJUIM010000035.1, forward strand.
CAGGCAAGACAGGCCGCTCTTTCACTTTAGTGGTAGGAAAAGAAATTTATAAGCTGCATGATATTGAAAGAGTCTGTCATACAAAGATTAAAGAGAGGAATATCCCGTCGGCAGCGGATATTACGTCAGTTAAGGCGGAAAAAGTACTGGGAGAAGCTCTTGAGACGCTGCAGACCAAGAATTTGGAAAAGACCATGGAGTTTTTGGAAGGAAAGCTGGCCGATGGGGAATATACCGCTTTGGAATTGGCTGCTGCCTTTATGAAAATTAAGATGGGCGATGATCTGAAAGAAATCAAAGTCGAAAAATTCAAGATAAAGGATTTCGGGCTGCGAAAAGGAGGCGGTTCGGACGGAAAGAGAGGGGAAGGACGCAGAAGAGGCGATTCCGGAAGGAGCAGAAGGCGTGAAAAGGACGCTGCATCCGGCGGAAGGCGTGAAAAGGATGCTGCGCCAAGCGGAAGAAAGAGCAAAGAAGAATCCAGACGGGGCGGTTCCCGTAAGAAGGATTTTGAACTTGGCATAAGGCGGAAAGAAGGAAAAAGCAGTAAGCTGTCCGGGAAGAAGCAGAAAAGCAAGGCATAGAAAAGCAGGTCCCTTGGCGTTTTATTCCGTCGGCACAGGGCACTGATTATTACAAGAGACAAAAGTTAACGCTGTCCCGGGATATCAGGACAGCGTTAATTCATGTCCATGTTCCTTCAGCCATTTTCTGTGTGCCTTATAATCGGGCAGAATCGTTTCCACACAAGCCCAGAAATCTTTGGAATGGTTCATATGCCTTAGGTGGCATAGTTCATGGACGACGACATAATCCAGAATGGCAGGGGGAGCCAGCATCAGCCGCCAATTGAAGGAAAGAGTGCCTCGGCTGCTGCAGCTGCCCCAACGGGTTTTCTGGCTGCGGATGGCGATAGAGGAAACGGCCGGGGGGATAATATGGCTATAGGCTTCGGCATAGTAAGCCACCCGTTTCGGGATGTATGCTTTGGCAGCTTCCCGGTATCTTTTTTCCAGTGCAAGTGCCTGATCCGGCGTAAGGTCCGGTGCTGCCGGCTGCTGCCGTTTCCTCTCTTGGAGTTCCGATAGTTTGCTGCCGATCCAATGTTGTTTTTCCCGCAGGAATCTTTCCGCATCCGCATTTGTGCCGCGGAGGGGCAGGCGGACTGTAAGGGTGCCGTCTCCGTTCAGGATAATGGCAGATGTCCTGCGCTTGCTGCGGATGACTTCATAAGGCACGGTAAAAGGTATATTGTTTTTGTCTGTTAATCTGATAATCTTCTCCATAGTTGAATTATAGCATTGTCAAGGGACTTTTTCTATGGTAGTATGGAATTTGTTTGGAAAGGGATGGTTAATTTATGGAAAACAGGAAGAAAAAGAGGCATAGAAAGAGAAAAGAAGACAGACGCAGAAAGAATGCCCGGCTTACAAAGGAGGAACTGAAAGCGAAGCGCAGAAGAGAGCATAGGCGCATTGTGATTATGGAAAAGGTGGCGTTGGCATTTCTTGTGTTTGGGGTAATCGGCGGAGGCGGTTTTGCCGTCGTATGGAATCTGCCGGCAGTGAAACTGAGCAGGGAACTGAATGCGGGGGACGAGTTTACCGAAGAGGCAGCTTACCAGGAGGCGATAGAGGCTTATGAGAATGCATTGGAGATTGATTCGGCCTCAGTGAAAGCGTACCGCTGCATGGCCGGAGCATATTTGGATATGGCGGACGGAGCCAATGCCAAACAGGTTCTGTACAAAGGGTGGGAGAATACAAAGGATGAAAGCCTGCTGCAATATTACTGCACGGTCATATTGAACGAGGCAGTGGGTGAAATCAATGCGGGAAGTGAAAGCATTGAAACAGTGGATAAAATTGTATCTGTGCTGGATCAGGGCATTATGGACCAAGATGCGCTGGAACTGCTGGATACGGCATATGGCCGGCTGACGGGACGCTGTATGGAGAATGCGGAAGCGGTTGATTTTGCCGCATATGAGCTGCTGATGGGAAAACTATTGGAACTGTATCAGAAGAATCCGAGAGAAGAGATTGGGGCGATGGCAGCCCGATACGGTTACTTGGAGACAGGGGAACTGCTGCTGCCGTCGGAACATGTGGATGCATATTTGAATATTCTGCAGCAGGCGGATGCCATTGCGCCGCTTCCGGAAAGAGGGAGCCTGATTGCATGCCTGCTGAAAGAAAAAGAAATACAGGGTATTTTCGCCGGCATTTTTCAGGAGTTTGACGCAGGCAACTTTGAGGCGGCAAAAGATTTTATCGTATCGGACACTTATATAGCGCTGAGGGATGCTTTTATGGGCCGGACGATGGAATATTGGACCGGAGAGACATATATTCCTGTGAGCAGGGAATATGTGAAGCTAAAGCAGGACGGAGGAGGATGGACATTTTCTTTCCCTGAGTTCAGCGAAAACGAGGCAACGGCGGGAGTCATCACGGTGTGGGGCGTGGATATGAGAGACAACGGAGTGCTGCGTACCAATATCTCTTATGAGCCGCCCATGCAGGACGGGGCATATTATCCCCATATCCAATATGTAATCAGCTATATGAACAGTAATCTGCAGAAACAGAACGGGTTCCTATATGAAATGAATTATCACTTTGAAACGCGGACATGGACAGAGGAGAGCATGGTCACACATATGATCGGCGACTGGGGAGGACCTTATCAATGGGAGAAAACATATTAAAAAGAGAAAAGACATGTCATATTATCTGTCATGGGGATGTGTCGTTCTATGACTTAAACATAGACCTACAGGACGGAGACATATGTGTTGCTGTGGATGCAGGGTTTTATTACTGTGAGCCATTCGGCGTGGATCCGGATCTTATAATTGGGGATATGGATTCCTTAAAAGAAAAAGGGGATTGGAGCGATATCGAGGAGATTATGGAGGAGAATCCGGAAATAGTGGAAATTCTCAGTACGGAGAAGGATGATACGGATACTTTGGCGGCGATTAAGGCCGGGTTTGCCAGAGGCTACCGCCGGTTCTGCCTGTTTGGCGCTTTAGGGAAGCGTCTTGACCATACTTTTGCCAATATCCAATGCCTTAGCTATATCTTAAATCACGGAGGAAAAGGTTATATTATAGACGGAAAGATGGAAATAACGGCAATTAAGAATGATACCATCCGGTATGCGGCGGACTCCCAAGGCAGCCTGTCGGTATTCTCCTTGGGGGAGAGGGCAGAAGGGGTTTATATCAAAGGAATGAAGTATCTGCTGGAGGATGCAGTGGTGACCAATGATTTCCCTATCGGCATCAGCAATGAATTTATTGGGGAAGAGGCGGAAATTACGGTGAGGAACGGTATGCTTCTGCTGATCAATGATATGTGCGGAGATTGGTGGTAATATTTTAACGAGGAAGGATTTTGCTGTGCGGCCTGACAATGCAATTGTCAGGCCGTATCTTTTTATGCACACGGTCACATCTCTTGCTTTAATTCCCGCCCAAATCGGATTTCACCGGAACTTCCGTGGTTCTTTCATAGCAGGAGAAAGCTGCGTCCACAAAAGTTTTTTCCAGCTTCGGTGTAATCAGGCTTAGGGCAGGTACGATAGCCAGTCCCGCCAACATGGCAAAAGCACCTGCGTTAATGGGAGACTGCAGCATGGCGGGGAAATGGCTGCGGAAAAGCATATTGCAGACCATAAAGCCGGCACCGAAGAGAAAGCTGGCCCATACGGAACCTACGGTAGTCCTTTTCCAGTACAGGCCGTATAAGAACGGTGCCAGGAAAGAACCTGCCAAGGCTCCCCAGGATACCCCCATCAGCTGTGCGATAAAGGTAATGTTTCCTTTGTATTGGATAATCGCTATGACCACTGATATGGCGATAAAAACGACGATTAAAATCCGGATGGTAAGAAGCTGTTTTTTTTCGCTCATATTTTTAATGATATTGTCCTTTAGGAAGTCGATGGTAAGGGTGGAACTGGAGGCCATGACTAAGGAAGACAGTGTGGACATGGAAGCTGACAGCACCAGTATAACGACCAAACCGATCAAAGCAGGGGAAAGGTTGGAAATCATGGCCGGAATAATGGCATCGAATCCTTGGGAGGAGATCTCTACGCTGCCGGAGTACAGCCGGCCGAAACCGCCTAGGAAATAGCAGCCTCCGGACACCGCCAAGGCAAACAGGGTGGATATGATAGTTCCTTTTTTTATGGCTTTTTCGCTCTTTATGGCATAAAATTTCTGTACCATCTGCGGAAGTCCCCAAGTGCCTAAGGAAGTCAGGATAACTACGCCCAGCAAGTTGGCGGGATCCGGACCGAAGAAGGATGCAAATACGCCGGGCTGGACCGATGCGGTTTCATCGGTTACTAACGCCAGACGGTTCAGCGCTTCCAGAAAGCCGCCGTTACTGTTCAGCACTGCGGCGATAACTGCCACGATGCCGAAGAGCATAATGATTCCCTGCAGAAAATCATTGATGGCGGTGGCCATATAGCCGCCGGCAATGACATAGATGCCGGTCAGGACTGCCATAATGACGATGCACACCGTATAATCAATATGAAACGCCATTCCGAACAGACGGGAAAGCCCGTTGTAAAGGGAAGCGGTATAGGGAATCAGGAAGAGGAATACTATCACCGATGCGCCGATTTTCAGTCCGTCATTGTGGAAGCGCCTGCCGAAAAATTCCGGCATAGTGGCACTGTTTAAGTGCTGGGTCATAATACGGGTTCTCCGTCCTAAGATTACCCAAGCCAGCATGGAGCCGATCAGGGCATTTCCGATGCCGATCCATGTGGACGCGATGCCGTATTTCCAGCCGAACTGTCCGGCATAGCCTACAAAAATAACGGCGGAAAAATAAGAAGTGCCGTAAGCGAAAGCGGTGAGCCATGGCCCTACGCTGCGCCCGCCCAGCACAAAGCTGTTTACATCGGTGGCATGCCTGCGGCAGTAAAAGCCAATGGCTATCATAACGGCAAAAAAGAGTATCAGCATAATCAGTTTCAGCAGCATTGTTTTTCCTCCCAATTTTAACATGTGGTTTATATTCCGCCGGATATCTGGCTACCCGCGGTTCTGTGCGGCAACCAGACTTACGCCGCAGTACCGTTCCCGCAATTTCGGTTTCTCGATCTTTCCGGTAGGGTTGCGGGGAATATCGGCGAAGATAATTTTGTGCGGACGTTTGTAGCGGGGCAGCTTCCGGCAGAAATTGTTTATATCTTCCTCCGTGCATTGCATATCAGGTTTCCGTTCGATGACGGCTGCCGTGATTTCGCCCAGCCGTTTGTCGGGCAGGCCGATGACCGCCACGTCATGGATGGCATTATAATTGCGCAGGAAATCTTCGATCTGAACCGGATAAATATTTTCGCCGCCGCTGATAATCACGTCCTTCTTACGGTCTACAAGGAAGATAAAGCCGTCTTCGTCTTCCTGGGCCATATCGCCGGTATAAAGCCAGCCGTCTGCGGAAAGCACTTCCTTGGTGGCGGCTTGGTCGTTGTAATAGCATGTCATTACGCCGGGGCCGCGTACGGCAAGTTCGCCTACTCCGCCTTTGGAAACCGTATTTCTCCGGTCGTCTACAATCTTAATTTCCCAGCCATATCCGGCTTTGCCGATGGCACCTACTTTATGGATGTTTTCCACGCCGAGATGCACACAGCCGGGGCCGATGGATTCACTCAGGCCATAGTTTGTGTCATAGGCATGGCTTGGGAAATAGGTTTTCCAATGTTTGATCAGGCTGGGCGGCACAGGCTGGGCACCGATGTGCATCAGCCGCCATTGGGAGAGTTCATAATCTTCGGAACGGATTTTTCCGCTGTCCAATGCTTCCAGGATATCCTGTGCCCAAGGAACAAGCAGCCATACAATGGAACATTTTTCCTTGGAAACGGCATCCAGAATATATTCCGGTTTGGTACCTTTCAGCAGGACAGCCTTGCTTCCCGAGATAAGGGAACCGAACCAATGCATCTTGGCGCCGGTATGGTAGAGCGGCGGGATGCAGAGGAAGACATCTTCTTTTGTCTGCCCGTGATGCTTTTGCTCCACTACGGCGGCGTGCATTAGGCTTTCATGGTTATGCAGAATGGCTTTCGGGAATCCTGTGGTGCCGGAGGAAAAATAAATGGCCGCATAGTCCTCATCGGTGAGCGCAATGACCGGCGATTGGCTGGAACAGTTGGCGGACAGGGAATTATAGTCCTCCGCAAAAGAAGGGCAGTTCTCGCCTACATAAAAAAGAAGCCGGTTACGGCTGACGGAGTCTGCAATTTCTTCCACGCGTCCGATAAATTCGGGGCCGAATACCAGAATATTCACTTCTGCCAGATTGACGCAGTATTCGATTTCATCGGGGGTATATCGGAAATTAAGAGGGACTGCCAAAGCCCCTGTTTTCAGTATGCCGAAGTAAATAGGAAGCCATTCCAGACAGTTCATCAGCAGGATGGCTACTTTGTCCCCTTTCTTGATTCCTCTGGAAAGGAGCAGATTGGCAAAGCGGTTTGCCTTTTCGTTAAAGACATTCCAAGTGATTTCACGCCGGTAGTGGGAGAGGGGGCTTGGCTCCATCAGTTCGTACTCTTTCCATGTGACTCTCCGGACTTCTTTCACTTCCGGGTTGATTTCCACCAGACAGATATCCTCCCCGAATTTTTTGCAGTTTTCTTCTAATAGATGTGTAATTGGCATTTTTCGGTTCTCCATATGTAATATTTTTCGCGCTTTAACGCATTGCGCTGATAAAGTAAATGATATCTCATTTCCGAACAAAAGTCAATGGGGCTCAAAACCAAAAATAGATTTCCTTAATCAAAAGTAAGGAAATCTATTTTCGCCGGCGGCAGTTCAAAGGAACGGCATAATGCGCCCGGATATATATTTTAGCAATGGAACTGTGCCATATACAGCTGGTAATAATGTCCTTTTTTCTCCATCAGTTCCGTAGGAGAGCCCTGTTCCAGGATGTTTCCTTTGTCGATATAGAAAATCCGGTCGGCTTTTTGGATGGTGGATAGCCGGTGGGCGACTACGAAGGATGTGCGTCCTTTGAGCAGAGCCTCTATGCCGGACTGCACCAGCAGTTCGGTCTGTGTGTCAATGCTGGAAGTTGCTTCGTCCAAAATCAGGATCTTAGGGTCGGAGACTAAGGTGCGGGCAAAGGCTATCAGCTGTTTCTGTCCGGCAGATAGTCCGCCGCCCCGTTCCGAAAGTTCGGTGTCGTATCCCTTCTCCAGCTTCATAATGAAGTCGTGGGCATTTACGGCTTTGGCTGCCTGCATGATTTCTTCGTCGCCGGCATCCAGCCTGCCGTAGCGGATATTGTCGCGGATTGTGCCGGAAAAGAGGAAATTGTCCTGCGTCATGATTCCCATCTGTTTCCGCAGACTTTCAATGCTGACTTTTTTTACGTCGTGGCCGTCTATATATACGCTGCCTTTCTGTACATCGTAAAAGCGGCTGATTAAGTTGACAATGGTGGTTTTCCCGGCTCCCGTGGGACCTACCAAGGCAATGGTTTCCCCGGGGGAAATGGTAAAGTTTACGTCGTCAAGGACATCCGTGCTTCCGTCATAGGAGAAAGTAACATGCTCGAAACGCACATTGCCGGTAATGGGCGGTATGTTGGTCACGTCATTGGCATCGGTGATTTCCGCCTTGGCATCCATGATCTCAAACACCCGTTCCGCCCCGGAAATATTGGTAACCAGCTGGGTATAAAAGTTGCTCAGGTTGGAAATAGGGGACCAGAACATGGTGATATAGGTGCCGAAGGCGATAAAGGTGCCTATGGAAACATGATCGGTGCCTAATATCTTGATTCCGGTGAAATAAAGCATAATGGTGCCGATGCTCCAGCAAAGGTCTATGACCGAGCCGAAAGAATCATTTAAGCGCACTGCGGAAATGAAAGAATCCCGGTGTTCTTTCACCAGTTCCCGGAAGGTCTGCCGGGTTTCCTCTTCCGCATGGAAACTCTGGATAATCCGTATGCCCGATAAGTCTTCATGGATGAAAGCATTTAAGTTGGAAGACTTTTTCCGGAATACCTGCCACCTTTTATGGGAATAAACCTGAATCATCCATAAGCATATGGCCATAATCGGCGTGCTGATCAGGGAAGCGGCAGCCAATGCCGGGTTTTTGGTGAACATAATGGTAACTACGGCACAGATGGTAATAAAATCCGGTATCAGGGTGGTGACACAGTTGGACAGCACATCCTTCAGCGAATTGATGTCTCCGATAATGCGCGCCAGGATTTTCCCGGTAGGGCGGCTGTCAAAAAACTGGAAATCCAGAGTCTGTATATGGGTATACAGTTCCTGACGGATAGTCACCAAAATATTGTTGCAGACTTTTGCCATAATGTACATGCGTGCCTTGATGCATATGACCATAAGGACATTGAGCAGCAGGGCAAAACCGATTAACCGAAACAGCCCCGGAATATTTCCGGCCGAAATATAATCGTCAATGGCGGCTTCCATAATCAGCGGGTTCAGCAAAGATACCATAACGCAGAATGCCATAATGAGCAGTACAAAGCAGATTTCTTTTTTATAATGGAACAAATAGGCGAGCAGCCTTTTCAGAGTGGCCAGTTTGCTGGCTTCCACAGTCTGTTCATCGTCTTTATAGGAATTAATGGGCACAGGAATCACCTCTTTCTTGTTCGTTTGCCTGATATTGGGCTGCATAGGTCTGGTAGTAGAGGCCTTTTGCAGCCATTAGGGTTTCATGGGTTCCCCGTTCTTTGATGGAACCGTTTTCCAGGACTATGATTTCATCGGCATGCATCACCGAACTGATGCGGTGGGCGATAATAATCTTGGTGGTATGCTCCAAGCGGCGCAGGGTGTCCTGAATCAGCTGTTCCGTTTCCATGTCCAGTGCGGAAGTGGAGTCATCCAGCACAAGGATAGGGTTTTTCTTGGACAGCGCCCTTGCTATGCTGATGCGCTGTTTCTGCCCGCCGGACAGCCCCACACCCCGTTCACCGATAACCGTGTCGTATTGTTTATCCATCTGCTCGATGAAATCCGCCGCCTGGGCATCTCTGGATGCACGGATGACGGCAAGGGAATCTATCCTTTCCCTTTTTCCAAGCTTTACGTTTTCCATGATAGTATCCGAGAAAAGGAACACATCCTGCATGACAAGTGAGATGCTGCTTCTCAGCTGTTTTAAGCTTAAGTCTTTTACGTTCACATGGTCGATGCTTACGGATCCCTCCGTCGTATCGTAAAAACGCTGAAGCAAGTGGATGATGGAACTTTTTCCCGCGCCGGTTGCTCCCATAATGCCCAAGGACTTTCCTTCTTCCACGGAAAAAGAAATATCTTTTAGTATTTCATAAGGCACGGTGGCTCCCGGATCCAATTTGGAAAAGGATACATGGGAAAATTCGATACTGCCATGTACCTGTTCCAGCAGGACTGGGTTTTCCTTTTCCACGATGCTGGGTTTTTCCTCATAGATTTTATTCAGCTTCCGGTTGGAGGCCATGGCTGCGGAAAAACTGTTTGTCAGCCAGCCCAGCATTTCCATAGGCCATACAATGTTCATGGAGTATTCCACGAAAGCGCCTAAGGAGCCTAAGGAAAGTTCGCCCTGCATCGTCAGGTAGCCGCCGGTCATCAGGATAATGAGGGGGAGCAGCTTGGTAATGAACGACAGGTAAGGGTAGTAGGTGACGAATATTTTCGACTGCCGCATATTCAAGTCATAATATTTTTTATTATGAGACAGGAATTTCTGTATTTCGTGCTTTTCCCGGGCAAAAGCCTTTACCGTCCGCACGCCGGCCAGATTTTCCTCGGCTATGGTATTCAGGGCGGCGGTTTCCTCGCTGATGGCTTCGTACACATTGTCCAGCCTCCGTTCCATGGTAATGGCGATAGTGGCAGCGATTATCATGGCGATGGTAGGGATGACTGCCAGTTTGGCATTCAGGCGGTACATGAAAAAGAGGACAATGGAAGTATGGACGATGACTTCCATCAGCAGCATGCCTACAAAAGTCAGGCCGTCGCAGATACGGTCAATGTCGTCTTTGAGCCGGGCCATCAGTTCCCCGGTATTGGTGCGGTCAAAAAAATCCGCGCTTAAGGACTGAATATGGTCGAACAGATGATGGCGCATCTTGGCAGCGATTTTCATGCCGGTAATGTCAAAGGTATATTCTTTGATGTACTGGAAGAAAAACCGCCCGATGCCAACAATAAGTATGCCGGCCAGCAGATAATTCAGCTTATGAAGCTGCCCGCCGACTATGACTTCGTCAATGATACGCTTGGTCAGCTGCGGCGATATCAGGTCCAGTGAAACACCGATGACCATGGACATTATGGCGAGAAGATAGGGGAAACGCTGTTCCCATATGTAAGTGGAAAGTTTTTTCTGGTTCATGTCAGTCTGTTCCTTTCTGAAAAAAAAATATGGCAGGCAATGGAACCGTTTCCCTTGCCCGTGCGCCGCCTTAGCGGTTGCTTCCTCGGCTTAAGTCTGTGTATAAAAAAACCGCTGCAAAGAATTGCAGCGGCAGGCATTAAAAAAGCGGCTCTTCTGAAAGGAACCGCAACAATAGCCAGAAAGATATTAAAATATGCGGAAAAACCATAGCGTCATGGTTTCCGATACCTCAATATATCTGATGTTCCGGAGGCAATTCTTTGTATGGCATGATTCAGTTGTTTTGTGGTGAGAGAATTTGATTTAATCTTTGTCATTATTTTTAGCCTCCTTTCTTTGATGTTTGGGTTAACGGTTAAATTAAAGATAGCATACGCTTTATTTTTTTGGTTGTCAACTGTTTTTTGCCTAATTTTAGGAAATACAGTAACAGTTCAGCCTGAATGTTGTGTTGAGAGGCGGACGCACGGGAGGGATT
>CAJUIM010000036.1:0-5800 GCA_910586275.1 uncultured Lachnospiraceae bacterium
CTAAAAAAACTCGCGCACGGGCGTCCGCCTCCCAACATTACATTCAGGCTGAACTATTACACGTTAATAATAAAATGTAAAAAAAACTCTGTACAAAACAGTTTTTTTCTGATAGAATAATTGAAGTAGAGGTTCTGAGGAAAAATTTCTTGTGGATTTCTAAGGAAAGATATTCTTTAAAGGAAGGTTTCTTTAAATGAAAAGTATTATGATAAGGCTTCGTTCTATTGAAGACGTAAAGAAATTTGTCAATATTATGGCACAGTTTAAAGGATATTTTGATTTGGTTTCCGGCAGATATGTAGTCGATGCAAAATCCGTAATGGGCATTTTCAGCATGGATTTGTCAAAGGATTTGGAACTGCGCATCTTGGAAACAAATGAGCAGGAAAAAGAGATTTTAGATGCAGTAGAGCCTTTTATAGTAAAAGGATAAGTCAGGGAATATATGCAGATATGGTTCATCGGTAGAACGCTGGCTTCCCAAGCCGGAGAGACGGGTTCGACTCCCGCTATCTGCTTTTTGTTTTACCTATTATTTATGAGAAATGGGATAGGTAAGATAATTATAGAGGAATGGCCGCTTTAAAGCTGTATATATTTTTGAAGAAGGGAAATTTCTAATTGCATATGTTTTATTATATATCACAGGTCTATCTTGTGGTTTTTTTATTTTATGACCTCTTAAGAGGATATCTGCAAAAGGGCGTAATAGGGGATGCGGAAGCATAAGGGTATTATGAAAGATAGCATTTAACATGTGCATGAAATTTGTTCCTGCGCTGCGCATCGCAGTATGTTTCGGGGAAAGGATGAGGGGGAGGGAAATGAAGAAAAAATGGCATAATAAATTGACGACGACGCAGACCATTGCCTTGGGATTTCTGCTTATCATTCTCATAGGCACTGCGGTGCTGATGCTGCCTATATCATCCAGGGACGGCAGCTTCACCGATCCGCTGACGGCATTGTTCACTGCCACCAGCGCTACCTGCGTCACGGGGCTGGTGGTAAAAGATACTTACCGCTACTGGTCTGTATTCGGCAGATGCTTTATTCTGCTGCTGATACAAGTGGGCGGACTGGGATTTATGACCATCGGCGTGTTTCTGGCGGTTCTGATGCGCAAGAATATCGGGCTGAGAGAAAGGGGGCTGCTGCAGGAAAGCATGAATACCCTGCAGATAGGAGGCGTCGTCAGGCTGGTGAAGAAAATAACGATAGCGGCTTTTGCTTTGGAAGGAATAGGGGCAGTGCTGCTGTCTATAAGATTTATCCCGGAAATGGGTTGGGCGGAAGGAATCTGCAACGGGATCTTTCATTCGGTTTCCGCTTTCTGCAATGCGGGTTTTGACCTGATGGGGAAAAAGGAAGAGTATTCTTCTCTGGTGGCTTATTCGGGAGATGTTTTAGTCAATGTGACGGTCATGCTGCTGATTGTTCTGGGCGGAATCGGTTTTGTGGTGTGGGATGATTTGCAGAAGAAAAAGTTCCGCGTGAAGGAATATCTTCTGCATACAAAGATTGTCCTGACAATGACCGGCATATTGCTTCTGGGAGGTGCATTGGCCACGTTTCTGCTGGAACGGGAGAACCTGATGGCAGGCATGGGGGCAAAGGAAACGGTGCTGACTTCGCTGTTCGCATCGGTGACGGCAAGGACGGCAGGCTTCAACACCATTGATATTGCCGGGATGTCCAGCGGGAGCAAGTTAGTGACCATAGTGCTGATGTTTATCGGCGGCAGCCCGGGTTCCACCGCGGGCGGAATAAAGACGACAACCTTTGCGGTAATGCTGATTTTTGTATGGGGAAATCTGCGCGGCAGCCATGGCAGCAATGTATTCAAACGCCGTCTGGAGGAAGGGGAAATAAGGAAAGCCAGCATCGTGGCTACCATTGACCTTGTGCTGGCAGTGACGGCGGCAGTGCTGATCTGTGCCTTGCAGGATTTTCCCATGGAAGACGTGCTGCTGGAGGTATTTTCGGCCATCGGGACGGTGGGGATGTCTTCGGGGATCACAAGAGGGATGGGGACGGCATCCCGTATTATCCTTATCGTGCTGATGTATTGCGGGCGTATCGGCAGCATGACTTTTGCGCTTTCTTTTACCGAAAGAAAGAAGGTGCCGCCGGTACAGCTTCCGGCGGAGAAAATCATTATCGGATAGCATATATCTGAAACAGGCAGGAGAGATATAGGTCCTGGGACAGAAGAAAAGATATATAGGGAGGGAATGGGCAATGAAGTCAATATTGATTATCGGTTTAGGGAAGTTCGGGCATCACCTTTGCAGCAATCTGGCAGAATTAGGGAATGAGATTATGGCGGTGGACATTAAGGAAGAAGTGCTGGAAGATTTGCTGTCCGTCGTAACCAGTGCAAAAATCGGTGACTGTACCAATGAAGAGGTGCTGAAAAGCCTTGGCGTGAGAAACTTTGATATTTGCTTTGTCTGCATCGGAACCAATTTCCAGAGCAGCTTGGAGATTACCAGCCTGATTAAGGAATTAGGGGCCAAATATGTAATCAGCAAGGCAAACCGAGACATTCATGCAAAGTTCCTGCTGAGAAACGGGGCGGATGAAGTGATCTACCCGGACAGGGATATTGCGGAAAAACTGGCTGTGCGTGTCAGCGCAAACCATGTTTTTGACTATATTGAACTGACGGAGGAATATTCTATCTACGAGATTCCGCTGATGAAGGAATGGGCCGGAAGATCCATCAAGGATATTGATATCCGTGCCAAATATCATGTAAATGTGCTGGGCACAAAGACGGACGGGCAGCTGACGCTGATTACGGAGGCGGATTATGTGCTGCGGAGGGATGAGCATCTGATGGTTTTGGGACGGAACGAGGATGTAGACAGAATACTGAAGAGGTTATGACAGCCATGGTCCGCTGTCTGTTATGAGAAGAATTGGAAAGGCCGGGAAATTGAATTCCCGGCCTTTTGCTGTATCTTCTTTTTTTATTGTAATTTTATACTTTTTTTATTGCATCATGTAAAAAATGGCAGTAATATATAACTCTGTAAATAGATAACATAGTTAAATATATGTGGGCTTTCCGGCAGCCTGCAGGGAGCGGATGGGGGACAGGACGATGGATACAAATGAAATACAGGAGCAGATACTGAAAACGGCAAATCGGTTTGCAAAGATGAAATTCGGGAATATTTTTCCGAAGGTGTCCAAACGGGAATTTGAAATGCTGGCGGCAGTGCAGGAATATATGGATAAAAATGCAGGCAAACAAGGCATTCATGTTTCCGGGCTGGCGATGCGGCTGAAAGTATCTTCTCCGGCGGTATCGCGGATGGTGGGCATGCTGGAGGAAAAAGGTTATATAGGGAGGGACATTGATAAGGAGGACAGAAGGAATACATACATATATTTGACGGATAAGGGCAGGGCAGTAAAGGTTTCGGCGGAGGAGGCCATGCGCCGGCTGACGGAACGGGTGATGCTGCGCATGGGAGATAGGGATATGCAGGAACTGATTATGTTATGGAACCGGTTGGCGGATATTATGGAAGAGGAGTTGACGGCAGAAGATGTTTAAAGTATTAAAGTATTTAGGCAAATCCAAGGCGGCGGTAGCGGCAATCATAGCACTTTTGATTCTTCAGGCATATTGTGATCTGGAACTGCCCCAGTATACGGCGGATATTGTGGATGTGGGCATCGGGCAGGGCGGGATTGAATATGGAGTGCCGGAACGGATGCGGGCGGAAACTTTTGACAATGTGCGTATATTTATGACGGCGGAGGAAGAAGAGGACATGCAGGCATCATATGCCATGGATGAAAACGGGAACTATGTGCTGGCGGAGGGAGCGGATAGGGAGGCGTTGGAGACAGAGATGGCATTGCCTATGGCATTGCTCACCTTGCTTTCCGCATCGGAAGAGATATCTCCAAAGATCCTGCGGGACATGATGGAGAGCGGTGCTGTTTCCAAAGAGGAGATTCTGCAGTACCGGGAAATGGCGGCAGGGGAAGAAACGAAGGGAACGGCGGAGCCGGACAGCGGCGTGGAGGGGCTGAGTGATTCCATGATTGCCCAAATGGCCGTGAATTCCGTGAAAGCGGAATATGAGGCATTGGGAATGGACATTGAATCGGTGCAGACGCGCTATTTGCTGGACAAAGGCGGACGGATGCTGGGACTTTCCGTATTGATGATGGCAGTGTCTATTTTGGCAGGGCTGCTGTCAGCCAGAATTTCCGCAAAAATAGGCAGTGATTTAAGGAGCAGCCTGTTCCGCCAGGTGGTGTCCTTTTCGGATGCGGAGATGGACCGTTTTTCTACCGCATCGCTTATCACAAGAAGCACCAATGACATTCAGCAGATACAGATGGTGTCGGTAATGCTGCTGAGAATGGTTCTGTATGCGCCCATTGTAGGCGTGGGAGGAGTTCTGAAAGTTATCCGTACCAGAACGGGCATGGGCTGGATTATATTGGTTGCGGTGGCGGCGATAATGCTGCTGGTAGGTATTCTGATGCTGGTGGCCATGCCAAAATTTAAGAAGATGCAGACATTGGTGGACCGGATGAATCTGGTATCCAGGGAAATACTGACAGGGATAATGGTAATCCGTGCTTTCAGCCGGGAGAAATTTGAGGAAAAACGTTTTGACCGAGCCAATAAGGATCTGATGGGCACACAGCTGTTCACCAACCGTGTGATGACAATTATGATGCCTATGATGATGCTGATTATGAACGGAATTACAGTGATGATTGTTTGGTTTGGGGCAAAAGGCGTAGATTTAGGGAATCTGCAGGTGGGAGATATGTTGGCATTCATTACTTATACCATGCAGATTGTCATGGCATTTCTGATGATAACGATGATTTCCGTTATGCTGCCCAGAGCGGGCGTGGCGGCGGAACGTATCGAAGAAGTATTGGCTACCCGGGCGACCATTCAGGATAAGGAAATAACGCGGGACGGGGAACTGAAGGAGGCGAAGGGTGTTCTGAAATTTGAGAATGTCGGTTTCCGGTATCCGGGGGCGGATGAGGATGCTCTGCAGGGAATCAGTTTTACGGCCAATCCGGGAGAAACCACGGCGGTGATCGGCAGTACCGGCTGCGGCAAATCAACGCTGATCCGTCTTATTCCCCGCTATTATGACGTGACGGAAGGAAGCATTACGATAGACGGCATTGACATCCGCGACTTATCTCAGCACCGGCTGCATGAACTGATGGGATATGTGCCTCAGAAAGGCGTGCTGTTCTCCGGGGACATTGAGTCGAACCTGAAATTCGGAGGGGATTTCATAACCGACAAAGATATGGAAGAAGCGGCTGCCATTGCGCAGGCCATGGAGTTTATTGACAGTAAGCCGAAGCGTTTCCAAAGCGAGATTGCGCAGGGAGGCACAAATGTTTCCGGTGGGCAGAAGCAAAGGCTGTCCATTGCCAGGGCTATTGCCAAACATCCGAAAATCTGCCTGTTTGACGACAGTTTTTCGGCATTGGATTACAAGACCGACGCGGTACTGCGAAAAGCGCTGCACGAAAAACTTTCGGATGCAACAGTGGTGATTGTGGCGCAGAGAATCAGCACCATCCTCCATGCGGACCGGATAATCGTACTGGACGACGGGAAAATAGCCGGCATGGGCACGCATAAAGAATTGCTGGAAAACTGTGAGGCATATAGGGAAATCGCACATTCCCAGCTATCGGAAGCAGAACTAGGAAGCAGATAAATAGTGCGATGCGGAACTAAAAAACAGCATCGCGCCGGACAGTGCCAGTAAGGATGTACGGAGGA